>CAZLOL010000083.1:13242-14574 GCA_964561045.1 uncultured Ignavibacteriaceae bacterium
TTAGGTGCAACCCGCGTAGGAATGTTTGCAAAAGACAATACAACACGTGAAATGTCCGGAGCTTCTTATTACGGAGTGATGGATTTGACGGTGAGTCTTTGGGAAAGGACAGTTGCTGTAGGAATACCCGAGGGAAGATTGTTTACGGGAACTACGGGAGACGGATTACTCGATACAAACGGAAATGCAACGAATCCGGATTGGCCCGGAATAAGTTCTTTGGGTGGAAGTTACAGAGGCGGTAACTATACAACGAATATATTTACAGACAGATTATCCAGCAGAATAAGCGCAGGGGCAACGGCTGACGGAAGCTACAGATTTGTAAGAGGATTCAGAGCAGCACGTTAATTAAAAATTTTAAAAAATTATCTCACAGGAGAAAAAAAATTATGAAAGCAAATATAAAGGGGACAAAATTTATATCGGAGGTTAAAATGAAATACTTAATCAACAAATACTTTCAATCATTAATAATTGTTATCTTTATCTTAATGGTTGGAGTAACTAATGTATCAATCGCGACTCCTGACAGTAAAGGAACTGACTTCTGGCTAATGTTTGATAAAAGGGCTACTGATTTCCAATCGTTTCCTGATTTAAATTTTTTTGTTACTTCAGATGTCAATACATCCGGAACAATATACTTCGGTTCATTCTCATACCAATTTGAAGTAATAGCTAATACAGTTACTTCTATTTCAGTTTTCGATGCTTTCGAAGACCATACTTCTGATGTAATTGACAACTTGGGGATTCACATAACATCCTTACATGAAGTATCAGTTTATGGCTTAAATAGGAGCTTATATGAAACAGATGGTTATTTAGGGATTCCTACAGATATGCTTGGAACAGATTATATAATTCTTACATATGCAGGTTTGGGAGGAAATAGTCGCTCAAGTGAGTTTGGTATAGTCGGAACTGTAAATGGAACCATTGTTACAATTATCCCATCTGTTACTACTCCCCCAACATTAACATCCAACGGTCACGATGCAGGTATTCCGTATAATATAACTCTAAATCAAGGAAATACATATGAACTTGTAAGTGTAATTGGAGGAACAGATTTGACAGGAACTAAAATTACATCAACTCAACCGGTTGGTGTAATGGGTGCTTCTGGAACTTCTTATATTCCGGCCACATCTCCTGCAAGTGATCATATTTGCGAAATGTTGCCACCTACCAATTCTTGGGGAAAAAATTTTCTTACAGTACCTTTGAAGACCAGATTAAATGGTGATACATGGAGGTTCTTGGCATGTCAAAATAATACCACGATAACAATAAATGGAATAGTTCAATCAACAGTTAATGCCGGAG
>CAZLOL010000084.1:0-4278 GCA_964561045.1 uncultured Ignavibacteriaceae bacterium
GTCTCCGGAAGAAGTGTGAAGGTCTCCGGAAGAAGTGTGAAGGTCTCCGGAAGAAGTGAGAAGGTCTCAGGAAATAGTGTGAAGGTCTCCGGAAATAGTGTGAAGGTCTCCGGAAATAGTGTGAAGGTCTCAGGAAATGATGTGAAGGTCTCCGGAAATGATGTGAAGGTCAATGGAAATAGTGTGAAGGTCTCCGGAAATAGTGTGAAATTAAAAAATTGAAGGATCCTTCACTAAATATTCAGACAGAATAAGTTAAAAATTCTTTCAGAGCAGATAAAAAGACGAAAATAGATTTACAGAAAACAACATCAAAAAAAATATATTTTATCTGCCTAACAGCGGCGTCGATCATTTGTTAATTTACCGGCGGCTATGCTAAATCACATCATTAATTTTTGTATACAAATGTAATAAAATATATATTTTCAATTTAAATTAATTATTACTAATTTACGCAACTCTATTTTTTCAATAATTAAACCTTCAAACACTATGAAGAAAATCCCAACTTATTTCAAAGGGGAAGCCAAGAAAGTATTCAACATTGCATTACTTCTGGTTTTTGCTGCAATTTTTATATCTGCAGGGATGACAGAGCAAAATCGCTTCAGCAGTTCATTAAGTCCGGAATGGAATCAGTTTGCAACTGTTTCACAACAGGAGTCATTAACGGTCGGTATACCTGTTCAGGGTGAATCGGGAATAACAGAGACGGTACAGGAAATCATGGAAAGGGAAGCTAAGCTCCCTGCTGATCAATATCCTAAGGCTGCTCCCCGGGCAAATCCGAATATTAATGTAGAACCGCAATCTCAGAATCCAAACTCACCTGAATCATCTCAATGGCCTTTGAGCGGGGAAGATCAGAAGAATGTGCAGTCAAATCAAACCGATAATCCGCAGACTGTCGGAACAAGTTTTCTTGCAATAAATGTCGGTGAATCAGGATATATACCTCCGGATACTCAGGGAGATGTGGGACCGACACAGGTATTAACCTGTGCCAATGGAAGAATAAAAGTCTTCAGTAAAGCAGGAGTACTTGGAGGATTAAATGTAACCCTGGATGCATTTTTCAATTCTGTAAGAAACGGATCATCAGTTGTAGATCCTCATGTAAGATACGACAGGTTATCCGGAAGATGGTTTGTTGTCGGAATAAATGTTCAGGCAGCACCGAACAGAGTAGTTATAGCTGTCAGTTCCAGTTCTACAATTACTAATACAGCAAGTTTTACTTTTTTCCAGTTCACAGAAAATCTGCCCGGAGCAATAAATGGTTTTGCAGATTATCCGACTTTAGGTGTAGATAAATTTGCATTATATATAGGAATGAATATGTTTAATGCAGCAGGAACAGCTTTTCTTGGATGTAATGGATATGTAGTTAACAAAGCTAATCTTATCGGCGGATCATTGACAACAACAGCATTTACTTTCTGGAATAATAATGGAGTTGATGTTGGACCTTATACTCCTCAGGGAGCAGATAATGATGATCCTTCAGCTACAGAAGGTTATTTTATTGGAGTAAACGGATCATTTTACGGAAGTGTTATAATAAGAAGAGTAGTAACACCCGGAGGTACTCCTTCTTTATCAGCAAATTTAACAGTTACAACTCCGACAACTACAGGTGCCATTAATATTCCATGTTTAGGCACTTCCGCCCCGGGATTAGATGGTGTGGACTGGAGGCTTTTTGCTGCTCAGGTACACAGAAATAAGATAAATAATACAATATCATTATGGACTGCCCATCATTTTCAGGTAGATGCAACAGGAACTGCAAACAATGCAGGAGGAAGAGAAGGTGCCAGATGGTATGAGATCACGAATTTGACAGCAGCACCAACTTTAGTTCAGTCCGGTACACTGTTTGATCCGGCAGGTGCTAATCCAAGATATTTCTCATTTCCAAGTGTAGCAATGTCAGGTCAGGGACATATGGCATTGGGAAGTTCAATAGGCGGAGTAGGAACAAGAGCGGAAATTTCAGTTGCAGGCAGATACAGAACAGATGCACTGGGAACAACGCAGGCATTTACTCTTGCACAAACCAGCACGACAGCCTACAACCTAATTGCAGGAGACGGAAGAATAAGATGGGGTGATTATTCACAGACAGTTGTAGATCCAAATGATGACATGACAATGTGGACATTTCAGGAATACTGTGATGCAACCAACTCATGGGGTGTAAGGGCAATTCAGTTAAGATCAAAACCGCCTGCAACACCGTCAGCATCAAGTATTACGGATATCTTAGCAGGTCAGCCATCAGTAAATATTGTTATTACAGGCACATCAGTTTCCGGTTCAGAATTTTTCGATCCGGGTGCAGATGCAGGCGGACCGGGATTTGCTAACCATATTGCTGCCTCTATTTCAGGCAGTGTAACAGTTAATAGTGTAACTTTTACAGACCCGACTCATGTGACACTGAATATTTCAACAGTCGGATCTCCGGCAGGATTAAAAAACATAACAGTAACAAATCCTGACGGACAGACAGCTACAGGAAACAACCTGATAAATATAACAACTGTATCTCCTGCTCCCTGTGAAGACTTTACATCACTGACATTTCCGCCTGCCTCATTTACACAGGAATTTTCAGGTGCAAGTTACTGGAGCAGAGCGACTGTTTCTGCTTACGGTTCAGGAAGCGGTTCAGCCAAGTTTGCATTTTATGATGCCGGTCCGACTCTCCCTATAAATCAGTCTCTGGTTTCAAACAATTTTGCAAATACAGCTGCAAATACATATCTGACATTTGATGAAGCTTATGCTCCTTATGGTGCGGGTTTTGGACCTGATACATTATTAGTTGAAGCATCAAGCAATAACGGCGGTTCTTATACAGTACTTGCCACATTGCTCGGACTGGCAGACGGTTCCGGAGAATTGAATACAGCTCCTGCAACGGTAAGTTCTTATACGCCTGCCAATACAGAATGGAGACCAAAAATATATTCATTACCTGTTGGTACCAATAAGATAAGACTAAAAGCAAAAAGCGGTTATGGAAACAATTTGTATTTGGATAATGTATGCGTACAGGTTCTGGCCACTCCTGTCAGCGGATTTTTGGGAATCACTCCGCAGGGATTTTACAGAGGAACACCCAGCATATTCAGCGGGGTCGGAGATACAGTTACGATATATTTACACAGAGCAGATCTGCCTAATGTAAAAGTTGATTCTGCTACTTTAAAAATTGACGCATTTACTACAACAACCCCGATTTTCACAAAAGCGCTTTCGGGTACATATTATTTTGAAGTAAAACACAGGAACAGCATAGAAACCTGGAGTAAATCAGGTGGTGAATTATACAACAGAGGATCAGGTGTGAATTTTGATTTCCTTGTTGTCAATTCGGCTTTTAATAATAATCAATATCAGGTTAATATACCGAATAATTTATGGGGAATGTTTGGAGGAGACATAGACCGGAATGGTTTTGTCGATCTTTCAGATGTGACTTCAGTTTATAATGATGCAAGTTCTTTTGTTACAGGATATAAGATAACTGATGTAACAGGGGACAACATTACAGATCTTAATGACATTGTACTAACTTACAATAACAGCACTAACTTTGTAACTGTACAGAGACCTGCCGGAGCGGAGCCTGCGCCTGATCCATCGATTCAGCCTACTGACAGCAAAATCAGAAAATTTGATAATGATGCACAGAGAATGAAATATGAGAAAGGATTACAGGAAATGCAAAAATCAGCAGGAACTGAAGTAAAGAAAAATGTTCCTAACTGGAATCCGATGCCGACTCAGGAGTATCTTGATAAACTGAATGAGGAGAGGATGAAGAGCGGAAATAATGGTAAGACTAACATTAAACGATTTTAGCAGTTAGCAGTTAATAGTTAGTAGTTGGTATTTTTAATGGTTATCAGATATTAACAAATAACAAAATTAGTTTAGCAGAAAAGCCGGAGGAGATATCTTCCGGCTTTTTTGTTTCCGAATTATCATTAACAGATTATTAACTCATAACAGGAAACTTTTAAACCAATAACTGTTGTCTTATTCGACTTCATCAAGCTTGGGCTTGAGAAATAGGAAGGTTTAGAGACATACTCAAAAAAGGGAGGGGAGTATGAAAGTTATTTTTGCCGAGATTGGTTTTACTCCATCCACAAACTGGTGTAGTAATTTCAAATTACAAAATTCAAATTGCAAATATTTATTCAGTGGAATAAAAGACAAAATTACTTTTATTCCATATCCGAAATTCCCAATTCCAAATCA
>CAZLOL010000084.1:4378-14382 GCA_964561045.1 uncultured Ignavibacteriaceae bacterium
TTAAACACCTGTCAAAGTCTCATGCTTATCAAGGACTTTGACGGTGATTAAACTAACCGATGAATTTTCAATTGGTTTATACGCGATTATAAATTCCAAATCCGAAATTCCCAATTCCAATTTTTGACAAAAGTATGACAATTGTCACTTCTGTAATTTCTATTTTTGTTTAGAAAATGATTAACTAATGTCAGCAAAGAAAATTCATATTATATTCAATCCCGCATCTGCAGGAGGTAAAGCCTGCAAGAATAAAAGCAGAATACTTGCCGCATTGAGAAGCCAGCTGGGTAATGGATTTGAATTTTCAGAAACAAGAAATGAAACAGATGCAATTACATTTACCAGAGATGCAATTTTATCAGGCTGCAATGTCATAGTTGCTGTCGGAGGAGACGGGACGGTCAATCAGGCTGTTAATGGCTTTTTTGAAAACGGATCAATTCTGAATCCGTCTGCAAGACTTGGAATTATCAGCTTTGGAACAGGTCAGGGGATTGCACAAAGCATTGGCTTGCCAAAAGACATCAAATCTCAAATCAAAATTATAAAGAATGATTTTGCCGGATCAATAGATGTTGGAAAGATATGTTTTGAGAATGGCAGTCCGTCAATGTATTTCGTCAACGAATTTCAATTCGGAATTGGCGGTACGATGTGCAAGAACATTTCACCGGTTGTTAAAAAATTTCTGGGAAAATTCGCTTTTGGATTTGAGGCAGTGAAAACTTTAATGACTTACAGGTCAAATCAATTCAGGATGACAATTAACGGCAAGTCCATTGTCCAAAACATTATTGGCGTCATCATTGCCAATGGCGCATACACAGGCGGCGGCATGAGGTTAACACCCGATGCAATACCCGACGATGGTTTGTTTGAGATACTTCTGATAAAGGAAATGACTTTGCCGGACAGGTTAAACAGTTTCTCAAGAATCTATTCCGGTAAACATCTTGGAATGCCCGGGTTTCAATTGCTGAGGACAAAGGAATTGGAATTCGATTATGATAATTGCCTTGCCGCAGAGGCAGATGGAGAAATGATAACTAACAAATGTATTTCAGCTGAAGTAATTCCTTCGGCACTGAAAGTTTTAATAAAAAATTAAGGAGCTAAAAAATGACACTCAAATCAAAAATCAGAAAATTCGAATTTGAATCACGAATATTCATTTCACTTTCAATTGTCATTCTTGTATGCGCTGTATCAGTGGTTTTCTTCAGTCACTATCCGGCTGTTTACATTACAATTTTCAGACTGTCCGGACTTGAAGATTATTCGCCTCTGATGTTTCTCTTTGCCTCTGTCTTTATGATATTCATTTCGCTGCTTAGAATGTGGGCAGGCAGTTTGCTTACTTCTAAGACAGTGATGTCATTTGAAGTAAGAAGTGAATCTCTGGTAATCTCAGGTCCTTACCTGCTTGTCAGGAATCCTATCTATTTTTCCGACTGGCTTGCGCTGACGCTTTGCAGTTTGTTCCTGCCGGTATCCGGACTTCTCATGCCTTTGCTGTTCTATCTGCACTACATTGAACTTATAAAATATGAAGAAGAGTCATTCAGCAGGATCCGGAATGACTATTCAAATTACATTAATGAAGTTCCAAGACTGATACCGACATTTAAAAGTACTATCGGATTTTTGAAAAGTAAGCCGCAGATATATCTGAACAAAGATGGCATTAGGCACAATGCACTGTATGTTCTCTTTGTACCGGGATTCCTGATTGGATACTTTACCGGGTCTTTCCTGCTTGCAGCTTTAATTGGAATTCCGGCAGTTGCTGACTGGGCGATTGTTCACACAAGGATCGGATTGCCAAAATCTTCAGCTAATAAGAATTTAAATAAAAATATAAATAAGAATATAAATAAGAATAAGAAGCACAAACAGAGCAAAGTTTTCAGTAATGTTCTTTATTCGCAATGCTGGGAAGATCCGCAAATTGACAGGGAAGCATTTAACATCCGGAAAGATGATGTGGTCTTTTCAATAACATCTGGAGGATGCAATCTTCTGGCATTCCTCGTTGATGATCCTGCATCTGTTACGGCATTGGATCTGAATCCTCATCAAAACCATTTGCTTGAGCTGAAGATAGCCGCTTTCAGATCACTGACATACTCCGGTTTACTTGAATTCATCGGCGTCAGGAAATGCAATAGCAATAAGAGAAAGGAGTTCTACGATATGTTGAGAACCAATCTTTCAGAAGATGCAAAGATTTACTGGGATAATAATCCTGAACAAGTTGAACAGGGCATCATTCATTGCGGCAGATATGAAAACTACATGAAGCTGCTCAGGAATTGCGTGAGATTTCTCATCGGGAAAAAGACGATTTTGAAATTTTTTGAAACCGAAGATATGAACGAGCGGAAGCAGTTGTTTGAGAGTGACTGGAACAACAGAAGATGGAAACTATTTACGAAAATATTTCTAAGCCGGAGAATAATGAGCCTGCTGTTTGACGAAGCTTTTTTTAAATATCTGAAAAAAGAATTCAGTTTCGGAGATCACTTTTCCGGAAAAGCAGCGCGTGCGCTGACACAGCTTCCGGTCAGGCAAAACTATTTCCTCAGGTATATTCTCTTAGGCAATTATGACGTGAAATTTCTTCCGCCGTATTTAAAGGAGGAAAACTTTGAAATCATCAAAAGCAGATTAGACAGAATAAAGATTGTAACTGACAGCTGCGATAATTATTTCAGGCAGCTGCCTGATGATTCGATTTCAAAATTTAACTTCACCAATATTTTTGAATGGATCCCGGAAGACGCATTCGAAAATGTACTCAATGAAACTGTGCGCGTTGCGAAAGACGGCGCTGTCATGACGTACAGAAATCTGCTCGTTCCCCGCGAACATCCGGAAGCGCTGTCAGATATCATTCAGTCAGATAAATTACTGGCGAAACAACTTCATGACAAAGACCTGTCTTTTATCTATGATAATTACATAGTTGAAATAATCATGAAAGGAAAAGAAAAATGGGATACAAAGTTGTTAGAGTATCAACAGGAAAGCAACTGAAAGACTTTATAGAACTTCCATTTGAGATTTACAAAGATGATGTCAATTGGGTAGCACCCATAAAGTCAGAATTGAAAAGGACACTTGATTCGAAAAAGAATCCTTATTTCAGGAATGCATCATTCGACATGTTCAACTGTTATGATGACGATAAAATCGTTTCCAGAATTTCTGTATCTGTCAATGATGCATACTGCAGGAAGGCGGGTGTAAAGACCGGCTTCTTTGGTTTCTTTGAGTCATTCAATGAATCTGCCGCAGTGAAGTTCTTATTCGATGAGATAATCAATCATTGCAGAGAAAATAGTATCGAACGGCTGGAAGGTCCGTTCAATCCAAATCTTTATTCGGAGCTTGCATTGCTTTCTGCGGATTACAACTCACCGCCCTCATTCTTTCAGACATATAATCCCCAATACTATCACTCATTACTGAAAGGCAACGGTTTCAGTGTGTTTCAGATCCTGCACACAAGAATCAACAAAGATTCCAGGGGTTACTTTAATGAGAAATTCGGCAAGCCGCTTGAACTTGAATCGGAAGATCTCCGTGTCCGAAGCTTTCGCAACAACAACAAGGAGCAAGACCTTGAGCATTTGCGGAATATTTATAACGATGCATTTTCTGAAAACTGGCACTTCACTCCTGTAAGCAAAGAAGAATACATGTTTGCTTCCAAATATCTGAAACTCGTCACTCCGCCTGATCTGATCAGGTTTGTTGAATATAAAGGAGAACCTGTGGCTGCAGTTCACTTTGCTCTTGATGTAAATCCATTGCTGAAGAGATTCAAAGGCAATGCTAGCCTGATTAAGTATTTAAAATTTCTGACTGAAAGAAAAAAGATAGATCGGGCGATATTATTTGCTGTTGGCGCAAAAAGGGAGTTTCAATATTCGAGAGTAATTCGACTGCTTTTTAACGCAACCGTTGAAGTTGCGCGCCGGTTTGAGATTCTGGAGACAACATGGATGTACGATGAAAACAGAATAGTAATCTCGCTTGCGGAAAAGCTTGGTTTGAAGAGAGATAAGGAGTTCTTAGTCTATTACCGTAATGTTGCAGTCTGAAAAAAGAAATCATTTTTGACAATTCCATGACAATTATAATATTGCATTTTTCTATTTTTGAATAAAAGATGAGTAACAATAATAAAATGAAAGCAATAAAAGACATATTAAAACCTGAAGACTGGAACCTGCAATCAAATTCTGAAGGCGAACTATACCTGAAGAAATTCAAACTGACTGACCTCGCAGATAATTACGGGACACCACTTTATGTTCTTGATTCAGATAAGTTGATCCAAAGAGCAGAAGAATTCAGGATATTAGCAGAAACAATCTTCTCCGGCAGATCCGGTGTTTATTATCCTTTCAAATGCAATGCAGTCCCTGCGGTCATAAAGGCAGTTAAGAAAGCCGGGCTGTCAGCTGAAGTAATGACTGAGTTTGAACTTGACGTTTCGCTGCAATGCGGCTTCAAGCCTTCTTCAATGATAGTCAACGGACCCTGCAAGACGGAAGCTTTTTTATTAAAGTGTCTGAAGTACAAAGTCGGATTAATAGTAATTGATTCAATCAGTGAACTACTGAATCTAATCAGTATACAGAAATTAATTCCGGAAAAAATGAACCTGCTTCTTCGTGTCAATCCTGATTTCATACCCAAAGGGATGAGCAGGAACAGCGCTACGGGAAGCAGAAACAGTTCATTCGGTATGAATGAAGAAGAGATACTCAAAGCGCTTTTGATGATAAGAGACAATGCCGGTCTGACATTCCGGGGAATCCATTTTCATATCGGTACAGGAATAAGAAATCCTGAAGTTTATTCCAGAGCAATCAGAAAACTGTATCCGCTCTTTACAAAGATCAGGGCGGCCGGCTTTAATGTCGAAGTTCTTGATGTCGGCGGCGGATTCGCTTCAATGACAACAAGGGAGCTGACTTCATTTGAAATGATTGCATCACAGGCATTCAGCTCATATCAGGTTAAATTCCACAGGCAGGAGTTTTTTTCATTTGAAGATTACTTTGAAAAAATCAGAGAAAGTGTTGTGAACTTTTTTGGTGCAAACATTCCTGAAATTTATTTTGAACCCGGAAGATGCATTGTAAGCGCGGCGCAAATGCTATTGTTAAAGATTCACAGAATTAAGGAAAGAAACGGCATGAAATGGCTTATAACAGACGGCGGTCTGGGAACCATCACAATGCCATCATATTATGAGTATCATGAAATGTTCCTTTGTAATGAGTTCAACAGAAATCCAAAGGAGAAAGTCACTATAACAGGTCCATGTTGTTTTGCTTCAGACCTGGTCTATAAGAACAAATTACTTCCGGAATCAAATGAAGGGGAAGTTCTGGCGCTGATGGATACCGGTGCATATTTCACGGCGCTCGAATCATCTTTTAATTTTAACAAACCGGCCATCATTTCGGTAAGCGATGGTGAATGCAAATTAGTAAGAAGAAGAGAAAACTTTTCAGATATGATAAAAAGAGACAATGATACATTGTCCATAAGAAAGGAAAAATGTTATGAAATTCGCAATTAAGAAAAATGATTCAGGAACTTTCAAAGAAAGTATTCTGGAAGCTCTGACTGATGCCTGCTTTAGAAATGGAGATGAATTGGTTGACACAACTAATGAGGCAAATTATGTATTGAATCTAACAACATTCGAAAATCCAAGATCTGTCAGGCGTCAATCCCGTTCACTTTTTGTTATTACTTTTATCTTCGGTGAGATTGGTAACAAGGATGAAGACAGGATCAAAGCGCAGTCATACAATGCTTTGGTGAAATCGCTTTCCAATCTTTTGATTTACATTTCACCGGAGCTTGAAACATACTTCACAACGCCAGAGGCAGGATTTTATCAGATATTCTTTAATCCTGATGAGATTTATAAGAAGATCGAGCCTATCATCAGTTCCAATTTTGCAACTGATAATTATTTTGTTGATGATCTTCCTGAAAGATTATGGAACGGAACAGAAATCACCGAAAAAATAAGTCATTACGGCAAAGTGCTTGATCAAATCGGAGTTCTTCCGGTGCCTTTCCGGCTGAAAGGATTTCTGACCGAATCTGAACTAAAGCATCTGTACAAAATTTACGGAATAACGGGAGCAAGCTATGGCAATCTCAGCGCAAGGGAAAGAATTCCGGAATTAGGCAAAGACACATTCTGGATGACAGGAAGGGGAGTTGATAAATCAAATCTTAGAAAAATAGGAAAGGATATTCTGCTTGTCAAAGATTTTGATTATGAAAACCGTGAAGCAATACTGAGCATGCCGTCAAATTACAATCCGAAAGCAAGAGTGTCGGTGGATGCTGTAGAACATTCGATGATTTACAAAGTCTATCCCGAAGTCGGAGCAATTGTCCATGTCCATGCCTGGATAAACGGAGTGTTGTGTACGAGACAAAATTATCCATGCGGTACAATAGAACTTGCGGAGGAAGTCATTGAACTACTTGGCAGAAGTGATAATCCTGTATCAACGGCTGTCGGACTTAAAAATCACGGATTGACAATCACCGGCAGGAATCTGGATGAAATATTTGAAAAGTTTTCAGGCAGTTTAGTAAGAGAAGTTGAAATGTTCGCATAATCATGTTATATACAATCAAAATATTGTTCAATCACCCTACAAGGTTACTTCTCACAGTGATCGGGATTTCCCTTTGCATGATACTTATGCTCTTTCTTTTTGGGATCTACAAAGGAGTTTCAGACGGTTCGGTTGAATATATACGCGAAAACAAAGTTGATCTGTGGATACTTCAGAGGAATTCAACCAACCTGCTGAGAGCTACTTCTATTCTGCCTGCAAATCTGAAAGATAAGATAAAAGAAAACGAAAATGTCGAAGAGGCGTCACCTGTTCTGCTTTTAATTACAACTGTAAAGAACAGCGACAAGCGATCAACAATTTTCCTTGCCGGCTATGATACAGAAACAGGATTAGGAGGACCGCCAAAGATTATACAGGGAAGAAATGTCAAAGCCGATAATGAAATAGTTCTTGATAATTCATTTGCTTTAAACAACGGCTTTGAAGTAGGTGATAACCTGTTCATACTTGATGACACTTTGCATGTGACTGGTTTGAGTACAGGTACAAATGCATTTGTGATTCAGTATGCATTTACAACTCTTTCTGAAGCCAAGTCGCTTTTAGGATTCCCCGACATAGTTACCTGTTATTTAGTGAAGACTAAAAACGATTCCGATGCCGGCAAGACTGCAAAGGAGCTTCAATCTCAGATCAAAGAATCAGTAGTTTATGATCATCAGGAATTTCTGTCAAACAACATCAAAGAAATGGAATCCGGGTTTCTGCCGATCCTTTATGCTGTTGCAGCTTTAGGTGCAATTGTTCTGACGACGGTATTGAGCCTGATACTTTCCATCAACATTCTTGAAAGGAAAAGGGATTTTGCAGTGATGAAGATCCTCGGTTCACCTTCGGGTTTCCTTCCTAAACTTATCATGCAGCAGGCGATATTTATCAGTCTTACTTCTGGAGTACTCGGTGTATTGCTTTACTTTCCGCTTGTAAAAATCATTGAGAAGCTTTCGCCGGAAGTAAGCACTGTCACAACAGCACTTCAGATCTGCTTAGTACTGGCAGTTGGCCTGCTGATGGGAATACTCAGCTCAGTAATAGCCCTGAGCAGATTAAGAAAAATATATCCGCTGGAGGTTTTTTATGAAAGATGAAAATGCAAAATTCGTTTCCATCCGGAATGTAAGCAAATCATACAAGGTCAATGAACATTTGTCATTCGGGGTTAAGAATATTGACTTTGATGCCGGACCGGGAGAACTTGTCCTGTTTCTTGGTCCAAGCGGCAGCGGGAAGACAACTCTGCTTACTTTGATCGCAGGTCTGCTAAAGCCATCTGAAGGAAGTATCAGTCTGTTTCAGAAACCTGTAGAAAATTATTCAGTATCCGGGCTGCAGAAAGTCAGGGCTGAAAAGATCGGATTCATTTTTCAGACCTTTCTTTTAATAGATACTCTTACAGCTTCGCAGAATATTGAATTATTTCTTAAGTTCTCGATGAAATCAAAGAAGGAAGCCAGGGAAATTGCAAGAACCCTGCTGCACGAATTAAAAATAGAATATCTTGCCGACAAACTTCCCATCACGATGAGCCAGGGAGAAAAGCAAAGGGTATCAGTTGCGAGAGCTATTGCAAACAATGCCGAGCTCATTCTCGCTGACGAACCTACAGCCAGTCTTGATACATTAAACGGTTCAATCATAATAGAGCTTCTCAACTCCTATGCAAGAAAGAACAATAAGTGTGTAATAGTTGTAAGCCATGACATTCGACTGAAGGCACACGCCCACAGAATAATTTACATTGAAGACGGTCGAATAATCTCTCAATGACATGAAATTGATATTGAGGAGAAATTTCAAATTACAAATATCAAATTACAAATATCTATTCAAAGGACTGAAAGACAGAATTACTTTTTATTCCACTTTTCCGGGAGATTTATACTTCACATAAACTTTACAAACTTTTCACATAACATCAATGAGGAATTGAAATAAAATAACAACTTTCTTGAAACAACCCCACCCCCGTCCCCTCCACTTTGAAAAACAAAAAGGGGAGGGGAGAAAGAAAGAATAACTTTTCAAATTATATATAGCGTTTTATACTTTTGGTGACCAAATAGTTTGCACAAACAGTTTGCTTTAATACAAATTTTAAAAGCAAACATTCCGGAACATAAACAGCGGTCGGAAGCATTGAACATTATTTAATTTTATGGAAAAGTATAATGAGAAGGATAATTTGTATAATTAACAGAGAAGATGGAACTCTTCATATTTATATCAAAGAAATTAAACCGTATTGAAAGGATTTGAAACGGCAGGGCATATATTTTTTCAGAAGTATATAATTATTAATTTATTTATATTAATAAAAATATTATAAAATATTAATTGAGCAGAAATGAAAGACTTTATACTAATATTTATTTGTTTATTTATACTTACTTCTTCAGTCAATTCACAATGGATAACCATTGATTCAGCAAGGTCACAGGATACATCTGGGGTATCACTTCTTTTAACACAAAGCATAACAACGCGCGGAGTTGTGACGACTCACCGTGAATTCGGAGGAAGTCTTGTTTATTTTCAGGTAAACACTGCGGGATATGTAGGTTTTGATACTGCATTCTGCAATCGCGTGAAGAGAGGTGACAGTATTGAAGTTACGGGAGTTGTTACACAGTTCTCGGGACTTACAGAACTCAGCCCTGTTACTAATCTTACAATTATTGATACCGGAAATGCTGTAACACCAAAGTCCGTAACCTGCACACAGGTCAGAAACAACGGAGAGGCTTATGAAGGAATGCTTATAAAGATCAGCGGCGTGACAGCAGTCCGTACATTCGCAGGTGCAGATGTTACAACCTGGACGGTTTCGGGTTCGGGAGTAAATTACAGACTTTTTACAGGAAGCGATTCATGTGATATAAGGATTTATGCAACCTCTAATATTGCAAATCAGCCTGTTCATCCTTTTCCTTTTGATGTAGTTGCTGAATGTTCTCAGTTTAAATTTTCAGCTCCTTTTATAGGTGGATATCAGATCCTTCCAAGAGATCTTAATGATTTTACGGGAGTAACCGGAGTGAATGCAAATTCCGCAGAGATTCCGGAAAATTTCTTCCTTAAGCAGAACTATCCTAACCCATTTAATCCCGTCACGCGTGTTGAATTTGGTATTTCGAATTCAGAATTTGTTTCTTTGAAAGTTTATGATGTGCTCGGCAAAGAAGTTAAGACATTAGTAAATGAAGCTAAACCCGCAGGAAATTATTCAGTTGAGTTAGACGGAAGCAGCCTTGTCAGCGGTGTTTATTTTTACAGGTTAGAAGCCGGTGAATTGAGTATTATGAAAAGTATGGT
>CAZLOL010000085.1:0-14204 GCA_964561045.1 uncultured Ignavibacteriaceae bacterium
GCGGGAAGCGCTTCAACGCAGAGTCCTCCCAGTGAAATTGTCCGTCAGTGAAATGTAGACAGGGAGTGACTCTGCGGAGACGACGAATTATTTTATCTGAGAAAATCTGTGTCATCTGTGAGAGATCATATCCGTCCAAAACGTTGAAAACTTCTCAATGAAATTATCAAAGAATGAATTTGTCATTCCCGAGCGCTCTTGTCGGGAATCCAATCATAACAACTCCTTATGGATGATCGGGTTATGAAATAATACTTTTATGCATTTTAAAATTCAATCATGATTTTTACAATTAGTTACGAATGATTAGATTCCCGCCAAAAGATACTGTCTCAAAACCCGAACAATTAGACCTGTCAGGTTTTTGTTTATTCAATTTTAATTCAAAACTAAAACAAATTAAAACCTGACAGGTTTAAAATCTTAGTTTTGAGACAGCCTCACTCTCATGGCTTCTTCACCGCTACAAAATTCGCAGCATTATTATACGTTATCAAAAGATCGGACAGGTCGGTGATATTGTCACCATTGACATCTGTGTTCACATATCCGATAACGAAGCTCGATGCATCGTTATAAACAAGCAGTATATCCGACAGGTCTACATTGCCTTCCTGATTAATGTCACCGCCGTAAATTCCGAATTTTTGAGGTGAAGTATCTATCACTGTCATGTTATTTCCAAAAGCCTGCGCGGATGAAGTTGTGAAATTGTATGTCAAAGTTGATGAAGTAAATTGCTGCGGCGTCATGCTCCATGTCTCTATAGAGTTTCTGTGCTTAAGTTGTAAGTAATAATTTACCCCGTTTATTGCATTTGTAAATGTAAATGTACCGGCACCGGAGGAGTTTACAATTGCGATCGCTGAATCTATAATTGCGTAAGGCGATGAACTGTTTCTCAGATAAACTCTCACAGTATCTTCTACCATAAGGTCTGTTCCCGGATCATAGAATCCCTGAATAAACATTGTAAGATTCAGCAGCATGACCGGTACTATCCTTGGTCTGAAATTCCCCTGAGGGTCAGGTGTATAGCTGTTAAAATATCTCCATGGTCCGAATTTCTGAAACGGAAAGGATGTCATACTATACTGAACCCGTGAGCGCCACTTGTATAATTTATTTTTATTGAGTGAGCTTACATCCTTGCTTACGTCAGTTCCTGTCAATCCGAAATTAAGATAACTTGAAGCCGTTGTAAACGCAGTACTGTTGGAAATTATGCTGCCCTGGAAAGGAACTCCATTAGGCTGAATGTCAAATACTATTCTGCCTGAACTTTTACCGAATGGACTTCTGCCAAATTGACGAAACTGTATGCTTCCGTCTGTACCGGAATTCATTCCTGATGAAACAATAGCAGAAGTCAAGGGCTTGTATTGACGCAAGTTTGAACGTGAACCGGACTGATTGCTTCCCCCGTAAAAAACATATGCTGCACCTTCGCTTTGCTGTCCGTTAGAAAAGGCACTTCCTCCAAAGATAAGATCACTATATCCGTCACCATTGACATCACCCGCTGAAGAGACAGCGGACCCAAAATTGGAATTGTCAGGAAAATTATTTTTTGTCCATGCGAGTGTTGAAGAAATTCCGGATTGAGAACCCGGGTAAATGTAAACAGCACCTCCAAGATCGATGGAAAAACCTCCAATAACAATGTCAGCGTATCCATCTCCGTTTATATCACCGGCAGACGATACACTTTTGGCAATACGGGATGCGTAATCCAGACCATTAATGTTTCGGTCAGGATTAGAAGATAACCCGGTTGGCGATCCATGGAAAATACTCACCCTTCCAACTTCTGTTATTGCGTTTTTATAACCGGAAGCTCCGATAACAATATCCGAATAACCGTCACCATTTACGTCTCCGGCCTCAGATAAACAACTGCCAAATGCGGATCCTGTTTGTGTATCTAAATATCTCCAATTGATCGTTGTCGATATACCGCTTGCAGAACCCTGGAAAAGGAAAGCTGCTCCTGCATCATTTTGTATTGAATCAAATGCAGGTGCACCTACGATTACATCTGAATATCCGTCACCGTTCACATCACCTGCACCGGAAACATGAATACCAAAACCTGTATTCAGCTGGTTGTACGCTAATATCTTTTGTGAAGAAGGAAGTATACCTATTGGTGAACCCAGGTAAACAAAAGCCGCACCATCAATAGTTTTCCAGGCATCCCAATATTTGGACCCTATAATTATATCCTGGAATCCGTCACCATTAACATCTCCTGCACATGATACTTCACATCCAAAATTATATCCGAAACCATTAACATTTAGTTGTATGTGCGGGTTAACAGACAGTCCCGTAGCTGAGCCCAAATATATAAATACGGCACCATCAGTAACCTGACCATTTTCATAGCCCGGTGCTCCCACAATTACATCTGAATATCCGTCACCATTCACATCTCCTGCAGTTGATACCGAATATCCGAAAAAAGCATTTGCCTGATTACTTTCTTCAGCCCAGTTTGGAAATGTCGAGAGGCCTGTTGGAGAACCCATAAACAAAAAAGCTGCCCCTTCATCTGTATGACCGTTATCATAAATTGAAGCTCCTATAATTACATCCGAATATCCGTCGCCGTTCACGTCACCCGCACTTGAAACTGAATTTCCGAAATGAGAAAATGATTGTCCTCCTTCGGCACTCCATGCCTGCACCGAGCTTATTCCTGCAGCTGCGCCGTAATAAACAAACACTGCGCCTTCATCGGTGCTCGGATCATCATATTCGTATGCACCGACAATCACATCTGAAAATCCATCTCCATTGACGTCTCCCGCTGTGGCAACACTAAATCCAAATCCTGAATTTGACTGATTTCTACGATATGCGACAGAAGAACTAATTAATGTTCCGGAGGCTGAACCGAGAAAAAGTAAGGCTAATCCTTCATCTGTTTGACCGAGCTGCATATAATTTCCTCCCGCAATAACGTCAGCATAACCGTCCCCGTTAATATCACCGGCGGTTGATACACTGATACCCAATTGTCCGCCGGTCTCGTTGCCTTCAGCAGTCCAGTTCACAGTAGACAAAAGTCCTGTAGACGAGCCGTGGTAAATAAAAGTTTTTCCTTCATCCGTCTGCCCGCCATCAAAAAGCGGAGAACCTATTATCACATCTGAATAACCATCACCGTTAACATCTCCGGCAGTTGAAACACTGTATCCATAATATTCACCAACCTGCGTTCCGTTTATAGTCCAGCTTGGTGATGCAGGGTAAGTTGTCGATGTACTGTAATATGCATAAACTCTTCCGTCATTTGAAAATGTATTATTATATTTATATGCTCCGACAAGAATGTCAGAGTAATTATCACCATTTACATCACCTGCAGTCGATACAGAAAATCCAAGATGAGCATCAGTTTGGTTGCCTTCCGCTGCCCATGCTAACTGAACCATCGTGGTACCATTACTTTTGAAAACATGTGCGATCCCTTCATTAGTATGCCCGTTATCATAAAAAGGTGCTCCGATTATTACATCACTGAGTGCATCATTATTCAGATCTCCCGCACATGCAACTGAATAACCATAGTTTGCACCGGATTGATCTGACTCTTTAGACCAGGTTTCTGTATTTGAAAGACCTGCAGATGAACCGGTGAACAAAAATGCTTTTCCTTCATCAGTCTGACCGTTATCAAATGTCGGAGAACCGATCAGCACATCTGAATAACCGTCTCCGTTGATATCACCTGCTGTTGCAACGCTCCATCCGAATAAAGCCGCAGTCTGATCAATTTCCTTTGTCCAATCGGGAGCAAGGGACAATCCATTTATAGAACCGTAATATACAAACACTCCGCCCTCATCTGTGTGCCCATGATCATAATAGGGTGCTCCGATTATCACCTCTGAATAACCGTCACCGTTGACATCACCGGCAGTTGCAACACTCCATCCGAAATTGGCAGATGCCTGATTGATCTGTGCATTCCATGATGGCGTTGAAGATAAAGGATCAATAGTAACCGGGTAGACAACATCTTTGTCGTCGACGACAATACTGAATTTGGAATTTTCTTGATTTGGAATTTGGGATATTTGATTTGGAATTTGGGATATCGGATTTGATTCGCTTTTTGTTTTGAGACAGGAAGCATTTTGTACAGGGCACCCGAAGTAGGCTCGTAACTCTTTCCCGTTAGCATCCCAGCATTTTAAAGAAGAATACTTTAACTTCACATCTTCTTTATTGTCTTTAAAGATTAATTCATCTGGAGAAAGTATCATTATCAATTTTGTATGAGACTCTATGTTTAATTTTAATCTTCCTTCACCTTCAGGTTTTGTTTTGATAATGAAATCCTGTCTCATTCCGTCTTCATTGTTTGTATATTCAGTCCGGATATTTTCGTTTTCAATAAATGCAGTATTACCGGAAGCCTGCATTTCACTTTGCTCCATGTCAATCGTAATCACATCCCCGTTTTCACGGCTGATATTTTTTGTAACAAGTTTTAAATTCCATTCATCAAGATACTTATACTTTTTATCTTTCTCTTCCTTCAATTTATCATTCTTATCAAACAACGGAATTTTATTATCCCTTAACTTAGCAGTGAAGCCGTCTTTATGATAAATTAATCTCATGTTGTTTGCACGATTAGGTGACTGATATTCATTTAGTTCTTTGTCGAAGACAATATTGTACTCGGCTTTTTGAATTCCTGATAATGCGGTATTGTACCAGTCTGAGTTTTTGAGTTTCGATTCGTCTGTATTTTCCGGAAAGGATTTTTCAAAGTTCAGATTAAGCGATGAGTTTAATCCAAAATCTGTTTTATGATCATCTTTATTTCCGGAATTAGTAAATCCTGAGATGATGATTGTTGCTAATACTGATAATAGAAAAGCTTTCATGTTTGTGTTTTAATTCAGTTGTGAATAATTTATTTAAATGATTTTTCCGATCGAAGGAAAATAAACTAGCCTTATGGTCTTACAGCCGTTTATACTATTCAGGCAGCCCTGAGCACAAAAATCTGTTTCATGAATTAATTAATAATTAGTAATTTAATAAACCGCGGTGAGGTCATTCCTCAACTGTCTATAAATTAAATATACTACGGTGTTACCTTTCCCACGAACGCTACGGAATTATTATAAGTAATTACTATATCCGACAGATCGGTATTGTTGTCACCGTTCATGTCTGTGTTCACGTATCCATTGGCAAATGAAGCGGCGGCATTGTAAACATTCACAACATCCAGAAGATCTATCTGGCCGTTCTGATCCTGATCACCGCTGTATATTCCGAATCGCTGAGGCGAATTATCTATCTGAGGCATGTTGTTTCCAAAAGCCTGCGCGGATGAAGTTGTGAAATTATAATCAAGCACAGATGATGTGAATTGCTGCGGCGTCATGCTCCATGTTTCAATTGAATTACGGTGTTTGAACTGGATATAATAAGGAGTAGCATTCACAGCATTGCTGAAAAGAACTGAACCTGTTCCTGATGAACTGATAGGTACTTTTGATGTATCAACGATATTGTATGGAGACGAACTGTTTCTAAGATAAACTGTCACTGTATCGGGGACCATTAAGTTTGATCCCTGATCGTAGAATCCCTGAATGAGCATTGTCAGGTTGAGCAATATACCCGCAGATCCCCTTGGTCTGAAGTTTCCATGCGGAGTAGGAATGTAATTATTGTAGTATTTCCATGGCCCGAATTTCTGAAATGGAAATGATGTCATGCTATACTGCACTCTTGAGCGCCACTTGTATAATTTATTTTTATTTAGTGAACTTACGTCCATGCTTATGTCTGCTCCAGAACCACTAACATAACCTGAAGCTGTTGTGAATTGAGTGCTGTTGGAAATTATGCTGCCCTGAAAAGGAACTCCATTGGGTTGAATGTCAAAAACAATTCTCCTTGAACTTCTGCCAAATGGACTCCGGGAAAACTGCTGGAGTTTGATACTTCCATCCGTACCGGAGTTCATTCCGGATGAAACCACATTAATAGAAGCAGGCTTGTACTGGCGTGTCCTTGTAAAACTACCTCCTCCTCCATAGAAGCCGTAAACTGCTCCTGAGGGGTTGCCAACAGCACTGTAAGCTCCTATGATCACCTCAGAAGAACCGGCACCATTTACATCACCTGCACAAGATACACTATTTCCAAAGTATGAGCTTGCCTGATCATTGATTTTTGTCCATATTGGCTCCGGTAAGATTCCGGTTGGAGAACCTCTATAGATGTATGCAGCTCCTTTATTATTAATTGTTTTTCCACCGGTTATAACGTCTGAATATCCATCACCATTTACGTCACAGGCTGATATACTTAAACCAACATGTGAATCGGCATCAAAACCTTCCACAAATTCATTTTGGAAAGCGGATAAACCTGTTGCTGATCCATGAAAAATACTGACCCTACCTACTTCAGTTGATCCGCTCCGATAATGAGGAGCGGCTATCATAACATCAGAGTATCCATCTCCATTGACATCACCTGCTGTGGATACACATTTCCCAAAACAGGAATCTGTATTTGAGTTTACAAATACCCTGTTAGCAAAAGCGGAAATCCCTGCCGGAGATCCCAGATAAACAAATGATGCACCTGCATTGGTATTAATAGAATCATAACCCGGAGCTCCGACAATAACATCTGAATATCCGTCCCCATTAACATCACCCGCACCGGAAACACATTCACCAAATTGTGAATTTGTACGATTGCATTCTAAGACTTTTTTTGAAAATTGAAGTATTCCGGTCGGCGAACCAAGGTAAACAAATGCTGCCCCTTCATCCGATTGTCCGTTATCAAATGTGCGGGATCCGATAATTACATCCTGGAAGCCATCACCGTTCACATCTCCGGCTGAAGAAACGCTGCATCCAAATTGCGCATTTTCCTGATCACTTTCCAATTGTATATGATAACTGGTGATCAAACCTGCAGCCGAACCAAGATATATGTACACAGCTCCTTCATTTGACTGGCCATTTGTATATAGCGGAGCTCCAACTATTACATCTGAAAAACCGTCACCATTCACATCTCCCGCTGTTGAAACTGATGTTCCTAATGCAGATCCCGCCCTGTTTCCTTCGACGAATCCTTTATCATAATCAATTATTATTCCTGTGTTAGAACCATTTAAAACCCATGCAGAACCCACGTTCAATTGACTATTATCATAACCCGGAGCTCCAATAATGATATCAGCGTATCCGTCTCCATTAACGTCTCCGGCAGTTGATACAGATACACCTAATCCAACATTTGTACTACCTGATAAACTTAAAAACGGTACCTGGCTCATGGCATTTACGGAACCATAATAGACAAATGCAGCGCCTTCATCAGTGCTTGGGTCGTCGAATTTATAAGCGCCGACTATCACATCCGATAAACCATCTCCATTCACATCACCGGCTGTGGCAACACTAAATCCAAATCCTGCACTTGCCTGGTTTCCTTCAAATTCAATGACGGGGGATGATGAAACTCCTGCAGACGTGCCCAGAAAAAGTAAAGCTTTTCCTTCATCTGTTTGACCGCTGTCCAGATAGTTTCCTCCGGCGATTATATCAGCATAACCGTCCCCGTTAACATCCCCTGCAGTTGATACGCTGATACCCAATTGGCCACCGGTCTGTTTGCCTTCAACATAAAAGTTGTGCGAAGCCAAAAGTCCGGAGGATGAGCCGCGATAAACATATACACTTCCTTCATCCGTCTGTCCGTTTTCAAAAAGAGGAGAACCAATTATCACATCCGAATAACCGTCGCCGTTAATGTCTCCGGCCGTAGAAACGCTGTATCCGAAATACTCTCCTAATTGTGTACCGTTCTTTGTCCAACTGGGAGTTGAAGGGTAAGTTGTCGATGTGCTGTAGTATGCATAAACTCTTCCGTCATTTGAAAATGCGTTGTTGTACTTGTAGGCTCCAACCAGAATGTCAGAGTAGCCGTCTCCGTTTACGTCACCTGCAGTTGCTACAGAAAATCCTAGATGAGCTTCGGTTTGGTTGCCTTCAGAGCTCCATGCTAACAAAACCAGCGTAGTGCCATTACTTTTGAAAACTTGTGCTATCCCTTCATCATTATGGCCGTTGTCATAAAACGGAGCTCCAATAATTACATCACTGAATCCATCATTGTCGAGATCACCGGCACAAGCTACAGAATATCCGGTGTTCGCCCCGGTTTGGTTCGACTCATAACTCCATGTTTCAGTTAACGAAAGACCCGTTGATGATCCGGTAAACAAAAATGCCTTACCTTCATCCGCCTGTCCGTTATCAAAAGTAGGTGAACCAACAAGTACGTCTGAATACCCGTCACCATTCACATCTCCAGCTGTGGCAACGCTCCATCCGAACAAAGCTAAAGTCTGGTTAATTTCCATTGTCCAATCAGGTGTGACTGATAAACCATTCATTGAACCATGATAAACAAATACCGCTCCTTCGTCCGTCTGTCCGTCATCATAGAGCGGAGCGCCAATGATCACATCTGAATAACCGTCCCCGTTGACATCACCGGCTGTTGCAACACTCCATCCGAAATTGGCATTTGCCTGATTGATCTGTGCGCTCCATGATGGCGTTGAAGATAAAGGATCGATCGTAACAGGATAGACAGCATCTTTATCGTCAACAACAATACTGAAATTGGAATTGGGAATTTCGGAATTTGAATTGTTATAAACATAAGGTTCATTTTCAAAGTAAGCATTTAAGGTTTTCCCGTTTGCGTCCCAGCATTTCAATGAAGAATACTTTAACTTCAGATCATCATCTTTATCCCTGAACATCAGACCATCTTCGCCTAGGATCATTTTCAATTTTGTTTGAGCTTCGATGGTCAATCTTAAACTTCCTTCACCTTCAGGTTTTGATTTGACAATGAAATCCTGTCTCATACCGTTTTCATTGTTCGTGTAATCAAATCTGATATTTTCATTTTCAATAAAGGCAGTATTGCCGAAAGCTTGCATTTCGTGTTGTTCCATATCAATCGTAATCACGTCTCCGTTTTCACGGCTGATATTTTTTGCGACAAGTTTTAAATTCCATTCATCAAGAGACTTATAATTTTTATCTTTCTCTTCAAGCATTTTATTATTCACATCAAATAACGGGATCTTATTATTTCTCAGTTTTGCAGTGAATCCGTCTTTATGATAAATGAACCTTGTATTATTATCCCGGTTAGGGGACTGGAATATTCTTTCATTTTTGTCGAAGACAATGTTGTATTCTGATTTTTGAATTCCTGATAATGCGGTGTTGTACCAGTCTGAGTTTTCGAGTTTAGATTCTTCTGTATTTTCCGGAAAGGATTTTTCTACATTCAGGTTAAGTGGTAAGTTGGCACCAAAATTTGTTTTACGATCTTCTTTATTTCCTGAAGAAGTAAATCCTGAAATAATGATACATGTCAAAATAGAGAATAAAAAAGTTTTCATGCTTGTGTTTGATTTCGGTTTTAAAAAAGGTTTTATTTTAAATCTATTGAACTTACATACACCGGATCATCTGATCCGCTTGGACAGACTTTCATATTACAAGTATACTTCCTGTTGATAAATTTTCCTGAAGGTTTAAAGTAGACGGTATATTCGCCTTTATCCATTTCTCCTTCTGCAAGTGTAAAATTTTCATTTTGCAGCTCATCGGTGATATTTATAGTGACAATTCCGCTTTCGGAAACATTGAACTTTATCAGATACACTTTATTGATCCTGTCAAAACTGCATTCAATGGAATGGCCTGTTACCATTAGATTCAAACTGTCCCCATTGGCTTTTGAAACTGAGACCGATAACATCAGGTAAACGGCGAAAGCATTTATTAATAGTTTCATGTATGTTTCTCCTTTCAAGAGATTAAAGTTTTGTAATTATTTTAAGAAAATAACCCGGCATACCGGTGATGCCATTAAGGGATAAATGCTTGCAAACATTATCCCGGGTTATTGTTCTATTTTTTTCTGTTTGGTTTTTCAAACTCATTTTCTGTTTGGTTCTGTACAAACTTAATTGTGATCATACTTTTTTCAAAAGAAAAATTCTGACGGGTTTCACAATTTTAACACTTACATTTTTGTCTGATAGATTATATTTTAGCGTGATTTTACACTTTTTACAAAAATATCTTTCACAAATTTTAAGCCAATGAATAAACGTAAACTGACATCAATGCTTGGGGTATTCTATTGATCTCTTACATTTATCCGGCTTCTTTTTTTATAAATTTTTCACTTTCAAATGCTTAACAGTTCTCTTTTAGAAATTTTACGTGCTCTGTCTGAAGAGGAAATTTTGAGAATGGAGGACTTTGTGAATTCGCCTTACCATAATAAGATCGGGAATACAAGAAAACTCTTTACTTTGATAAAGAGATATTATCCGCAGTTTGACAATGATGATCTTACAAAAGAAAAAGTATGGAACCACATCTTCCCCGGAAAAGAATATAATTACGGAACAATGAAGAATCTCGTTCACGAACTGACAAAACTCGCCGAGAATTTTCTTGTGACGGAAAATTCCGGTAAAAATGAATTCAGGAATTATTATGTACTTATAGATGAGCTTTATGAAAAAGGGATCAATGATGTATTCAGATCAAAGCTGGGTTTAATGGACAGGATGGTGGGAAAATATTTTCTGAATAATAAGATAAATACTATTGAAGAGGACTTTTTTATACTGTTTAACCTTTATGGAGTTAAGCTTTCATCGCTCCACCAGCTTGACAGAAAATTTGATAACAAGAAAGATGTCGAGTTAATGTCGGAACTGATGATCTCTTGTTTTCTAATCTATTGCTTCAAACTATATTGCAACTCAATGATATTAGGCGAGTCTGACAAAGTTTCGAACGCCAGAAAGAATATAATGAGGTCTTTTCTCAAAACACTGATCAAAACGGATACAGAAAAGATGTTTCAGAAGGACACAGAGCAGAAACATTATAAGATCATGAATGCATATTTCAGAATGTTTGATACGATTGGAGAAAGTAATTCGGCTGAACACTATCATCTTCTCAAGGAAAGCATTTCTGAAATTACAAAAATTACCGGCGGACATTACACCTTTGACCTGTTCGTCAACCTTAAGAACTCACTTTACGCATTGAAACTTGGCACTATAGATTTTACAAAAGAAACTTATGACATATTCAATATGCGGATCGAAAACAGGAATTTAGTCGGCGAAAATGGAATACTCAGTGAAATTAATTTCATTCATTATCTGATATGTGCGTTTGGATTAAACAAGCCGGAGGATATCACTAAATTCACTGAAAAGTTTCTCAGTAAGATAGCTGCATCCTCGAGAGAAAACTGTAAGCTCCTTTCCTCTGCATTGATACATTTCCTCGAAGGCGATCACGAGAGATCACTCATTGATATTGCTATAATGAATCCTGAGAAATCCAGTGTGAAACTTGTTCTGAAAGAGCTCCAGCTCATGAATTTTTACGAATTAAGGGACTACGAATCATTTCTCTATGCAATGGATACTTACAAACATTTTGTCGGTAAAAAGAATAAGCCTAAAGTGCTCAAAGATTCTACCTATCGTTTTTGCATGCTGATAAAGAAACTTTTTGATCTCAGATCCAAACCTGATCAATATGAACTAAGCAAACTTAAAAACGGTGATTATCACGGTAATTACTGGAACACCAGATGGGTCATTGAAAAGATCGATGAACTAGTTAAGCGATAAAATTACAATGTAGCGGCAGGACTTTCGTCTTGCGCGAGTAACATTTAAAAGATTCGATACTTTTGCGTCGGGAAGAAAGTTCCGACTCCACGGTGTAAAATAAGAATCACAATAAAATAAAAAATGCAGCAAAACTATTTTCTGAATTTGAAAAACAGGCTCGGGGATTTTTTTTACAGTAGCCAAATTATCTAAACACGGTAAATGCATAAGAGTCTTCTTCTTGATATTCTAAAAACACTCTCTCCGGATGAGATCATAAAATTTGAGTCACTCGTTGTTTCCCCTTACTTCAACAGAAATAAAAATGTAATTAAACTGTATGGCAGGATTAAAAAGCATTACCCGTTGTTCACCGGCGATGCTCTGTCAAAAGAGTATGTATGGAATAAAATGTTCCCGGATAAAAAGTATAATTACGGCATCATGAAGAACATTATTCACGATCTCTCAAAGCTTGCGGTGAAGTTTATTGAGCTTGAAAATTATTCACAAAAAAAATTCGATGAGGGGATCAATATTCTGCAGCAGTATGCTTCAAGAGGATTGTATAAAAGGTTTCAAGTCAAACATGAGGAGCTAAAGGATATGATGAGTAAGGATAAAACAGATGCGGATTTTTATCTGAGAAGACTTACACTCAGCAAAGTTGAACTAGATCTGCTGACAGTAAGACATACAATTAAAGATATTCTTAATTATGATTTCAACCTGATCGGAGATGATCTGAGTCTGTTTTACTTTTCCAGATGTTTTTCGCATTATGAAAGTGCTTTTCAGCTTGCGGTCCTTTATAATAAATCAGCAGATTACAAGATCATTGAACCGCTGATAAAATATTATGAAAAATTTGACAGAAAGAATTTTTATACAGAGGCAGTTTATTATTCATTCAAAGTTATGCATGAGCCGTTTAATCAGAGTAATTATTACAAACTGAAGGAATTGTATTTTGAAAATTTTGATAAGTTTACTTCCGAAAGTAAATATTTTATTACAATTTCCCTTCTGAATTTTTGCAAAAATAATACGCAAGATGGTGACTTGTCTTTCATAAAAGAGAGATATCAGTATAACAAGATCATTGTAGAGAACAATCTTTTCCCGCCTGTAAATGAAAACATGATAGATCAGTATATGTTCATGTCTATTGTCATTTCCGCATGCACGGCAGAGGAATTCAAATGGTGTGAAGGGTTCATTGAAAAATACAATTCGCGCCTCGACGAAAAAATAAGGGAACAGTACACCAACTTTGCATTTACTCATTTGAACTTTAAGGCCGGAAATTTCGAAAAAGCACTTCATTACTTATCAAAATGCGAAAATGCATCAGGGATGGATAAGATCAATATCAGAACATTTCAGTTCTTTCTCTACTATGAACTGAATTATTATGAGGAGTTAAAAAATCTTGTCGACAACACAAAACATTATATCAGAAGTGATAAAACTATCTCGGACTCATATAAGATCAGATATTCCAACTTTGTTGATGCAGTAAACCGTATGAATGAATTCAGGTATCAGATGAAATTAAACGGTGAATCAAAAATTTTACTTTTCGAAATAAAAAAATTTCTTTCCGAAAATAAGGTCACCAGTCCAAAGTGGGTTTACGCAAAGATTGAGGAACTGGAAAAGTTGTGAGTGGGAAATAGCGACTCTCGTTTCTTGCTCACCCACCCCCCTAATGAGTTTGTCTCAAACTAAATTTACCACAGAGGCTCAGAGAACACAGAGCTTCACAGAGCTTCACAGAGAAATCTTAAGTGAATTTAATTTTAATTTTTTTATATTTAAACAAATTTTGATTATTCTAATTTGTCATAATAAACTTGTGATAATCTCTGTGCCACTCAGATACTTGACAGCAATGACAGGCATCACGGAACAGTTTCCGGAACAATTGTTGATAACCTCGTTAACGCTTCAGTTAATTTTGACAGGAATGAATATGACTTTACGTTTAGCGGAATAAAATCTGATGATATTCCCCGACGGCAGAAGAAAAGTTGATATTTTTTATCGTATGTTGAAATAACAAAAATACAACCTATTCTAACAAAATTCTAACAAAATATTTAATATCAATTCTTCAAACTTTAAACTTTACTTCGTCCCCGCAGAGTCACTTCGCTTTTAAACACACTGAGTAAGAGTAGGGTTTATGCGAAGGACTCTGCGGGAGGAGAGATAAACATTGACTTAGCCGTCTGATAAAATTAATTTGATTTCATGAGTGTCAGAAAACTTCATACTGAGTTTAATACATTTTATTACTTTACCTTCACTTGTTTCCGCTGGATATCACTTTTTGAGATTTCAAATTTTTACGATTACATCTACAGGTGTTTTGACATACTGAAATCCAAAAAAATATTTACATGCGGATATGTAATTATGCCAAATCATCTGCATTCTTTGGTATTTACAAAAAATG
>CAZLOL010000086.1:0-14040 GCA_964561045.1 uncultured Ignavibacteriaceae bacterium
AAAAACGAGCATTTAAAACTTTTTTGGTTCTGGCTATGCCAGTTTATGATTTAAGTATTTTTTTTACTGAAAATAAATCGTCAGTTTAAAATCATTTGATATTTGCAATTTGAAATTTGGAATTAAATCAAACCGGTTTGAACTGTTCAAACGCCTGCAAACAATCCTTACAATAATGTATTGCCCTGCATTGCGTTGGTCCGAAAGGTGTCTGAAGTTTTGTGTTCCTGCTGTGACAGAACGGACACTCAACATCTGTCAGCATTTCAATAGTAACAAATCCGTTGTGCTTTCCCGGTAAAGCGAAGTTCGATTCTTTTAACATTTCTCTTCCGCGTTCGCTGATCATATTCGAATTCCATTGAACATCATAATTTACATCTACACCGACACCCGAAACCGGAAGTTCAGATATTCTCTTTTCTATATCACTCTTCATTACATTCACTGCCGGACAGCCTGCAAATGTCGGCGTCATCTTTACTTTTACAAAATCATTTTCATCAATTTTAACACCTGTTATGATCCCCATATCAACAACTGATAACTTTGGTATTTCGGGATCTTTCACATCCTGCAAAGCATTCCATATGTCCATTTCACTTATCATAAACTATTTTCCATATCTTTGCATAAGTTAAGTTAAGTTAATTTACTTAAATAAGTCTAAAATCAAATATCTTATAACTAATATCTAAGAACTAAGATCTGATAAATTCCAAATCCGAAATCTCAAATTCCAAATTTAGAAGATCACCATTCCGCATTCGGATCAATGCTGTAGACTTCAGTCATCTCGTCAAGGAGAGGTTTCAGATATTCAGTATGATAACCTTTTCTTCCGCCGTAAGAAGGATCTGATGAGAAAACATCAGGTATTTCAAGATCAGCTTTATCAAGAATTATTTTAATTCTTTTCAGCCATTCGTCCTGCAGTATATTTTCTCCCGGAAAAATATTTCCCGTTATCAACGCTTCTTCATTTTCTCCCGGTTCGAATATACTTAAGGCTAAAGGCATACATTCATTCAAAGCTGACTGCATCCTTGCTTTGCTCTCTTCAGTTCCGGTGCCGAGCTGAATGACCCATGTATCAGCGTGCATTGTATGATACTTGAGTTCGCCCCGGAATTTCCTGGCAACATTCGCAAGATCATTACACGAAGAATCTGCAAGCATCTCAAATCTTATTGCCTCTGAATTGTCGAATAAGAAATGCCGCATTAAACTGAATGCATAATCCCCTATCGGATATTCAACAAGATGGCAGCATTTGAAATCCTTTTCTTTTCTTGTAAAAGCAAGTGTATCCGGTTCTGCTTCGCCAAGTTTATTCAATACCTGATATAGCGCTAATGAATGACCTAACTTATCCTGAGCCATTGATGAGAATGCAATATCCTCTTCAAGTATAGGACCAAGTGCTGTCCATTCGGAATTTCTGTGTCCGAGTATGAGCTGATCATCAGCCATTCTGAATATCAGGTCTTTCAATGCTTTTAATTGTTTTTCGCTGAACTCTTTCAATTTTCTTTATGCTCTGATTTATATTTATTGATCTTATCCATCACTTTATAACCTCCGGCTTCCCGGTAGATCTTTTCTGAATTTGTTTCAAACATATCCTCATCTGCATAGTCGGTTGAAAAAACATCAGCCGTTTTTACCACCCATAAATTCACGCATTTATATCTTCTGGCAAACTGTTCTTTGGCAAGTAAAAACGCCATTTCAGGATTAGGTGCGTGCAGCGAGCCGACGTGAATATGATGATCACCTTTCTTTGCCTGATGGAAAACCTCATATGTCTGCCACTGATGAATTTCTTTTAACGGATTAGTATCCGGCTTCTCGGGAATGTGTTCTCTGGTTATTCTGGGATCTAAAGATTTGATGGACATTATTTTAATATTTCAATTTCTGAATTTGTATGAGATATGATTTTTCAAACTACTTGCTGGCAGGAATCAACCTGTTTCAAAGATATTCGGCAAACTGAATATGAATACAGTCATTAATTTTTTGAAAATTATTCAGATTAAAATTAGCCGATCTGCATTTTCATATTACCGGCAGCAGGTACTTTTGAAATAAAAATATTCCTCTTTATTTATTTGTGTTTGTATTCTGCCTGTTATAATTTCTATTCAGCATCCGTAATACATTCCTTATGTTAAAGGTACTGTATATCTCTCACTCGGATTCTGAAGCGCTCTTCTTACCCATTCGCCTTTTTCTTCGGCTCTTCTTCTGACAGCAAGCCGTTCTTTATTGCACGGACCGTCACCGTTTATAACTCTTTTGAATTCATCCCAGTCAGGTTCAGTGTAATCCCATTTGCCGGTTTCCTCATTTTTCTTCAAAAGAGGATCAGGAATTTTCAAACCAAGGTCCCATATTTTCGGTACATACATATCTAGGAATTTCTGTCTCATGTCATCATTCGATGCCATCTTGACTTTCCATTTCATCATTGTTTCCGTATGTACTGATATATTATCAGATGGTCCAAAAAAATGCATGATTGGCGGCCACCATCTTATAAGCGCATCCTGTACCATTTGCCGCTGAAGAGGAGTTCCTGTTGCAAGAAAGACTACATTATCATGTCCGTATTTCAGATGAAAAGATTCTTCAAGACATATTCTTTCAAGCGCTCTGCAGTAAGGTCCGTATGAACCTTTCGAGTTTGCTACCTGATTGATAATTGCACCGGCATCTATAAGCCACGCAATAACGGCAGTGTCAGCCCAGGTCTTTGCGGGATAATTAAAAACATTTGAATATTTTGATTTACCTGTGATCAGATCATTGATCATTTCTTCTCTCGGCTTCCCTAATGTTTCTGCAGCGCTGTAAAGCAGCTGCGCATGACCAACCTCATCCTGAACCTTAGCCATTAAAGCAAGTTTCCTTCTGAATCCGGGAGCTCTTGTGATCCATGTCCCTTCCGGTAAAGCGCCTATAATTTCAGAATGAGCATGCTGCTCTATCATTCTTATTAGCTGCTTTCTGTAAACAGCCGGCATCCAGTCTGCAGGTTCTATTTTTTCACCTGCTGCAATTTTTGCCTCAAAATTTTCCAGCTTCTTCTTGTCTTCTTCCGCTGATTGTTCGATCTTTGACTCTTCAAAGATGTATCCGCCACCGTACATGTTATAATATTAGTTTAATTGAATGGATTGATAATTTTAACTTATAGATCTGCATTTAAATTTCTTTTGTAAAATTAGTATAAATATATCTATTTTTATATAACCTAATTTTTAACACAATTACATCCGGGAATAAGCTGACTGAATAGTCTTTCTTATTTAATGTGATTTAATGAATTTAAACAAAATTAATATACGGTTTGAGTAAGAGACTTTCTAAAATTAAAGCAATCGAAATAATAAATACTTTTTCCTCCGCAGAGAAATCAGAATTCCGGAAATTTCTTTCATCACCTTATTTCAATTCAAACGGCAATCTGATAAAATTATACAGTGTTTTACTTTCCAATGAATTAAAGATAAAATCTGATGAAATAACCGAAAAAGAGATCTATGCAAAAATATTTAATAAGGAGGCATATAGTTATAGTTCAATGAGAAATCTGATGAGTGCGCTTTTTCAGTTGTGCGAAGAGTTTTTGATTGTTAATGCCGGTAAAAAAAATGATAGCTATAAATTTGAGAATATCCTTAAATTACTGAAAGAATATAATGACAGATATCTGGATAAAAATTATTACATAAGATTTAAGAAAACTTACAACGATCTTGATTATAAATTTCTTGGATACAAATATTTTGAATATAAATCCAGGCTCAATTACAGCCTTTCCAATTTTGAATGGCTCAGGAATAATTCTGATAAAAGAAAGGATTCTCTTTATGAAGAGTGCTTGAATAGTATATGCTCAGTTATTTCTACTATATCAGAGAACATTGCTATTCATCATTACAGCAAACTTGCATATAATTATAAGCCTGAATTAAAACCTTCAGAGAGCCTAATTAAGAATTTAGATCTTAAGAAATTCCTTGAAGAACTAAAAACACTTGACGATCTCAGATATTATCATATAAGCAACGAATTAAGATTCATAAATCTGATTTTACAGCCTGATAATTATGAGAACTATTATATTCTCAAAAAGGAAATATTTAAGAATGTCAGAAGATATTCCAATTCCGAAAAGTCCTATCATTTTTCAAGATTGATTTCCTTTCTGATCAATCAAATTCATAACGGTAATAACAAACTTGTTCGTGAGGTATCTGAATTCAGAAAATTTCAGATGGCGAACATTAAATATGGCAGTGACGGTGTTGATAAGCTGTCTATGAGAAACTTCCTGGATATGGTTGACACATTCCTGATTACAGAAAGCGATAAGTTCATCGAATCTTTCATCAGAAAAAATTTAAGTAAAGTAGAAACCATTAACTCGGAAAATGCATATAACTACGCTTTTGCAAGACTGGAACTCAAAAAGAAGAATTTTGAAAAAGCAATTGAGCATCTGAGCAGATTAAAGCTTACAGAAGATTTTATGAAATTTCAGTCGAAAATGCTTATCATTCAGGCATTTTACGAAATAGGCAATTTTGAGTCGGGACTTTATGCACTTGATTCACTCAAGCATTTTATGAAATCAAATAACAGCATCAACAGTTCGCTTAAGACAAACCTGAATGAGATTATCAGAATCACTGAAAAGATATATAAAATAAACAGCAAGCCGGAGAATTATTCAATGTTTGATCTTGAAAAAACATTATCAAACATAAGAAATATCAGTTCATCGAATATTACATGGTATGAAATGAAAATCGAATTGCTGAAAAAACATTACTCCACAAAAGGAAGGCTTAGCCGTACTGCGTAAATTAGCACTGCGAATCACCGTATAACGAGATAAAATTTATATATTTAAATGAATAGAGATATTTTTTATTAATTTGTATTTTAAATCTACTTTGAATAAATAATTAAAAAATAACTATGAAAGATATATTTCAAAAGATAATTTTACTTGGCAGACCTGCTTCCGGAAAATCGGAAGTTATAAATTATGTAAAAAATTCAACGGATGAAGAGAGATTAAAAAAATTTCATCTCGGTAAGATAAGAGAAATTGATGATTTTCCCATGCTCTGGACCTGGTTTGAGGAAGATGCTATACTCGAAAAAAAATTCGGCAAGCCGAGAATTCACACAACACCGGACGGCTATTTCATCGAAGAATATCTCTGGCATCTTTTGATAGAAAGAATCTCCATGGATTACGGAAAGCTCATCCGGGATCATTCTGATTTTCATAATGAAGGAACGGCTCTGATTGAATTCTCCAGAGGAACTGAACACGGCGGCTACAAAGAAGCTTTCAAACATTTATCCCCGGAAGTTCTTAAAAATGCCGCGCTGGTTTATATCAATGTTCCTTTTGAAGAATCATTAAGAAAAAACAGGAAACGGTTTAACCCTAATAAACCTGACAGTATTCTTGAACATGGTCTGCCGGATGAAAAATTAGAGAAAATGTATAAGGAAGTTGATTTCGAAGAAGTTTCAAAATATTCAAAAACACATATTAATATTAACGGAGTTGAAGTTCCTTATGTTATCTTTGAAAATATGCCGTCCAAAACTGATGACCCTGAGATACTCGGGCCGGCTCTTGATGAAGTCTTCGGAAGATTGTGGAAGCTGTATTCGAAAGTTTAAACTGGAATTGCTAAACGTTTGTGACATTGAATAAAAATAAGAACCACTAAGACTCAAAAGCACACAGAAAATAATTTTATAACTAAAATTTTTGTGCCTTTGTGATTTAGTGGTTTCTTTATTTAAATAATGATACATACATGGATTGCACCAAACAACAGATTAATTTGTATCTGATGTTTCATTTTTTTCCTTGAACACTTCCCTGAGTTCAACAGGTTCAACTTTTTTCTTTCGCATTTTGATGTTCAGCATCTCGACAAAGAAAGAAAATGCCATCGCAAAATATACATATCCTTTAGGTACTTCTATATGGAAAGCTTCAACAAATAATAATAATCCTATCATCAGCAGGAATGATAATGCAAGCATCTTTATTGTCGGATGCCTGTGAATGAATTCACTGACCTTTCCTGCGAACAATATCATGATAACCATGGAGATAACTATTGCTATTATCATTATAGAAACATGCTGCACAAGTCCGACAGCGGTGATAACTGAATCAAGTGAGAAGACCAAATCCAGTATAATGATCTGAATAATAATATTCCAGAATTTCGGTGTAACTTTATTGTCTCCTTCTCCTTCTTCTCCTTCAAGTTTGTCATGTATCTCAAGCACGCTTTTTACAAGCAGGAACAATCCTCCTGCAAGGAGTATAAGATCCCTCCCCGAAAAAGACATCCCGAATACTGTAATGAGCGGCTGTACTAAATTAGCTATATAAGATATTCCAAGAAGTAAACCTACTCGAAAGAACAGAGCTATTACTAGTCCGGTTACTCTTGCTTTTTCCCTTTCTTCAACTGGAAGCTTACCTGTCAGAATTGAAATGAAAATTATATTATCTATTCCTAGTACGATCTCCAGAAATGTAAGCGTAAGCAAACTTACATATGTCTCCGGTTGTGAAAAAATCTCCAAACTGGTCTTTTAGTTAATTAGTTAATTAGTTAAGTAGTTAAGTGATTAATTTATTTTAACTATTTACTGTAAATTGATTATAAAATATGTCTTTGAACATTGATCATTGATAATTGATAATTGATAATCGATCATTGATCAGCTGATCTTTCTTTCTCATATTCAGCAATGATCTTACCTTCTACATCCTTTGGAACATCTTCATAATGAGAAAACTTTCTGTCATAATATCCGCGTCCTGAAGTCATAGACCTGAGCTTTGTTGAATAGTCATTCATTTCCGACAATGGGATCTGACATGTTATTTTCTGCAGTTTTCCGAATACATCCATTCCCTGAATTCTTCCTCTTCTTGAAGAAATATCTCCTGAAACAGCTCCCATATATTCTTCCGGGAAAACTATCTCAACATCATATATTGGCTCGAGTATAACAGGATTTGCATCCCTGAAGCCTTTCTTGAATGCCTGTATAGCTGCGATCTTGAATGATATTTCATCAGAGTCAACATTGTGATAAGAACCGTCAAATAAAGTTACCTTTACGTCTATTACCTTGCAGCCGATGATCACTCCTGTGTTCAGAATTTCGACAAGACCTTTTTCCACTGCAGGAATAAATCTTCCGGGAACAACACCACCAACTATAGCATTCACAAATTCAAATCCTTTTCCTCTTTCCTGAGGTTCTATTTTAATATGGACATGACCAAACTGACCTCTGCCTCCGGATTGCTTCTTATGTTTGTATTCCACATCATTTACTTTTGAACGAATTGTTTCCCTGTATGGAATCTTTGGACTTGTCACATCTACTTCAAAATTATACTTGCTTTTCATCCTGTTAAGGATAGTACTCAAATGTATCTCACCCTGACCGCTGATAACTGTTTGACCTGTTTCGGGTTTGAACTCAATAATAAATGTAGGATCTTCTTCGTGCAGTGAATGTAAAGCAGTTGCGATCTTATCATCATCTCCCTTATTTTTTGCGTGTATGGCAAGTGTCATATTAGGCTTAGGGAAATTTATTTCTGAAAGAACGACAGGATGGTTCTTTGAGCTTAATGTATTATTTGTATGAGAATCTTTAAGCTTTACCACGCCTGCTATATCTCCGCATATCGCCTCACCCATTTCTTTCCTGTCTTTTCCGTTCATTGAATACAGCTGTGACAATCTTTCTGTCTTACCGTTCGCTTCATTTATCAGATCCAGTCCCGGATATACTTTTCCGGAATAGACCCTGAAGAAAGACAATTCACCGATATTTTTCTCCGAAACTGTTTTGAATATAAAGATCGTTGGTTCTGTTTCTTTAACGGGACTAATTTCAATCGGATCCTGACTGTTCGGTCTTCTTCCTATCTCGGCCGGTTTATCCATCGGCGATTCAGTGTAATTTGAAATGAAATCAAGTACATCTCTGGTTCCGATATTCTTTACCGCACTTATACAAAAAACCGGGAAAAGTTTCTTTTCTCTCATTCCTTTCTTTAAACCGTAATCAATTTCCTCATCTGACAGATTCTCACCTTCTTCAAAAAATTTCTCCATAAGTTCTTCATCTTCTTCAGCAATAGTTTCAACAAATCTCTTGTGATATTCCATTGCCTTATCCTGAAGCTGTGCAGGGATTTCCTCTTCAGTGTATTCACCTTTACCGTCATTTCTGAATTTAAGCCACTTCATTCTGATCACATCTATTACAGAATCAAATTCCGGTCCGGCATTTACAGGAAACTGCACAACTGCCACTCTCGCTCCGAAACTTTCCCTGATCAGCTCCGCCGTCCTGTCGAAATTTGCATTCTCTGTATCCAGTTTGTTTACAAGAAATATTACATTATTATCATATTCATTTGTCATCATAAAACTTGATTCGGTTCCGACTTCTATACCTTTGAAAGCATCAACGAAGATCAGCGCTGTATCCGTAACTCGAAGTGCTGACTTAACCTCACCTACGAAATCCATAAAACCGGGAGTGTCAATTATATTTATTTTCCTGTCCGCTCCGTCAGATCCTTTCCATAAAGTATTCATAAGCGATGAATTGATGGATATTTTCTTTTCAATTTCGTCTTTATGATAATCGCTGACAGTATTACCCTCATCCACCTTTCCAAATCTGTTTACAACTCCCGATGCATAAAGTATTCCTTCTGCAAATGTAGTCTTTCCGCTTCCGCCGTGACCTACCAGCGAAATATTTCTAATGTTCTCCGATTTTATTGAAGCCATAAATAATTTCTCTCCTTTATATTAATTGAATTTTATAATTTATTTATTTTAATTTCTTATGAATGCATCTTAAGAGGTATTGCTTCATTTGTTATTCTTATCTGTGTAAGATCCGAAATAACAATTCCTCCTTCAGCAAGATGTCTTTTGCTTCTTTCAATCACCTCGCCTTTTATTTCAAGTATAGCCCTTTCTGCTTTCAGCGCATCTATCCAGTAATATACTTTAACACTAACAGTTGAAGTTAACTGGTCTACAACAATTATTGGCGCAGGATTCTTCAAAACTTCAGCTACTTCACCGACAGCTTTGGATATCATTTCTTTTGCATGAAAAATATCATTATTGTAATCCAGCTGTATGGAAAAATCAAATCTCCGCAGTCCTTCTCTGGTTATGTTTGTTAGAGGATTATTCAGAATTAATGAATTAGGTATATAAACATCTTTTCCTTCTTCAGTGCGTATGTTAGTTGTCCTGAAATCCATAGAAGTAATAGTTCCGGTAAAACCTGAAGTAATAATAAGATCACCAATTTTAAACGGTCTGTTAAAAGCAAGCAATAATCCTGATAGAAAATTTTCTCCGATATTCTTAAATGCAAATCCCAGTATTACGGCGGATATACCTGCACCGGTAATTATACCGCTTGCAAGGGAAGCCAGACCGAGTATATCCATTGCTATGATAAGGCCAATAATAAAAACTGTCCATTTTAAGATCTTTCCAAGGAATCCTGACAAAAGCGCATCTTTTGTTCTCAGATACAATCTGGCTTTCAGCAATCTTGAAATATTTCTGCCAATAATATAAAATACAATTAAAATTAAAATTGATAATAATATTTCAGGAAGGATATTAAGGAAGTTATTCCAGTGATTTTCAAATTTATCAATAAATTTTACTTCCATTCAGTAAAGATTAAGTATTCGTTAATTCAATTAATAAGGATTTAAAATAATATTCATTTACAAAACATTAAAGTTACTTTATACAATAATACAATATTTGTATATTTACTGAAAATATTAATAGTGGCAAAACAATTACCCATCACTACTTTCGGAATGGAAATTCTGAGGAAAAAAACGAAACCGGTAACAAATGTAGATGCTAAACTTATCAACCTTGTTGAGAATATGTTTTATACAATGGACAGAGCTTCCGGTATAGGGCTTGCCTCTCCGCAGGTAAATCTTGATGTTTCTTTGGCGATAGTTGATATTTCCGTAATAGACGAGCATAAGAAAGAAAAACCGCTGGTACTTATAAATCCGGAAATACTGGAATCTCACGGTGAAGTTGAAATTGAAGAAGGATGCCTTAGCATTCCTGATGTAAGGGCTATAGTGTCAAGACCTAAGAAGATTTATCTGAAATATTCTGACTTTGATCTAAATGAAGTGAAAACTGAAGTATCCGGATTTCTATCAAGGGTGATCCAGCATGAAATTGATCACCTGAACGGAATACTTTTTGTAGATCATTTGTCGGATGAAAACAAGAAAGTAGTTAAGAAACAGCTTGCCTTGATAAGGAAAGGTAAAGTAGAAACTGATTACCCTCTTTACATACACATCAAAGAATAAATTCAATTTAGGATTATGAGAATTATTTTTATGGGAACGCCGGAATTTGCCGTTCCTTCTTTGAAGACTTTAATTGATAATAAATACAATGTCGTTTCTGTTGTTACTGTGCCGGATAAAAAAAAAGGCCGGGGACAGTTAATTTCAGAATCAGCTGTTAAATTGCTTGCTCTGGAAAACAGAATTGACATACTTCAGCCTGTAAACCTGAAAGACATTGAATTCACAGAAAAGATAAGATCTCTTCTTCCCGATCTCATAATAGTTGTTGCATTCAGAATTTTACCGCAGGAGATCTTTACCATTCCACGATACGGCTCATTCAATCTTCATGCATCACTTCTTCCAAAGTACAGAGGCGCTGCTCCGATAAACCGGGCTATTATAAATGGCGAAACTGAAACTGGAGTGACATCTTTTTTTCTTAAAGAGAAAGTTGATACGGGAAATGTGATCATTCAGAATAAGATCAGCATCGACCCTGATGATAATGCCGGAACTCTTCATGATAAGCTTGCCGTGCTCGGAGCAGAAACTGTTTTAGAGACTGTCAGACTTATTGAAAAAGGAAGTATTCAGGTCTTTGAACAGGATAATAGTTTGGCTACTCCAGCTCCGAAAATATTCAGAGAGGATTGTCAGATAAAATGGAATCAGAAAGCTTTAATAATTCATAATTTTGTAAGAGGATTATCTCCTTATCCGGGAGCTTATACCTGTCTGGAAAATAAAAATGTGAAGATACTTAAAACTAATATCACTGATATCACTCATATCAGGGGTTTGGATATTCCCGGAAAGATATTTATTGAAAATAGAAAGCTGTATGTTTCTGCTGAAGATAATTTAATTGAAATAATGGAATTACAGCCTGAAGGTAAGAAAAGAATATCAGCAATAGATTTTATTAATGGAGCAGATAAGTCAAAGGAATTAATATTCAGGCAAAAATAAAATTAGATTTCATCTAAAAAAAAAGGAACCGGAAATGATCCGGTTCCTTTTTTGTATTTTTGTAAAAGACTTTTTTATGGTCTCTTTTTCGAAACGAAATTAGTTGAATTATTGTAAGCTATAATAACATCTGAGATATCTGTAGTTCCATCGCAGTTGAAATCAGTAGTTGGACTCGTGATAAAAGCTGCTGAATTATTATAAGTGTTAAGTACATCAGTCGTATTTACAAATCCATCCTGGTTAGTATCACCCTGATAAATGGAAGGTACACCGCTGACTAATATCTGGTTGCTCAGATATGCCTGACTTAAAGCAGTTGTAAAGTCATAACTGGCTGCACCGCTGCTGAATGTAGCAAAACCTGAACTCCAGGTTTCAACAGCATTAACAGATCTTACAACTACATAATAAGGAGTTCCATCTACTGCATTGTTAAAATTAATAATGCATGGGGAAGATCCTCCGCCTATACCTGCTACTGAATCAACAATCGCATATGGTGAAGTTGAATTCCTTAACAATACATAAATAGTACTTACACTCGGACAAGCCTGAAAATTAATTTTCAGTGTTAAAGCGCTTGTTCCTGTTGGTTCGTCAGCTCCCTTAAACGGTTTTACAGATGATCTTGTGTTACCGTCTATGTCCGTTGTAATTCCGGCTATTGCAACTCCGGTAAGTAAAGGATCGGATTTTGAAGCTCCTGCTAAATGCAGATCACCTGTAGCTGCATTCACAAATGAAACAGGCTGATTTGTAGAATTTGCATCCATTGTGGTAGCTGCTGTCCATGCTGCAAGTGTATTATAATTTACTGTGGTTCTTCTTCCGATATCGGTGTTTGCACCGGAAGCATAAAGATTGTTATTGTTTGATACTATATCGTTCAGAGGACTTGCATTCTGTTCAAATATTGTGCTTCCTCGGGCTACTCCGGTAGAAGAGATATTGTTAATGAGAATATTATCCTGCAAATTAATCAGGAATGGTGTTGCTGTGGCATTATCTGAGAAACAAGTTGAAGAGTAATTAACTGTTCCAGGAGCTGATAAATATACAGTGTTGTAATACATATCATTAACAGTTGTAGAAACAGGAGTTACGCTCAGAGTTGCTCTTAGTCCGTATACGCCAACAGTTGCGGTGGCTACATTTGTATAACCTTTAGTTACATTTGCAACAAAATTATTGTAAGTATGAACATCACCAATTACAGGTAAAATTGTAGCAAAAGCGCCTACAACTATTCCGCTTGCAAGAGCAGTAGCACTTACGTTGCTTCCCTGATAAACTTCCAGAACCTGGTTATTATAGCAATAACCGCTGGCTCCTGAAATGGCAATACCTGTAGCGCCGCCTGTGGAAGCTGTACTGTTGGATTTTACTGAATAAAGTATGTTATTAAATACTTTTACATTTGTTTCCAGTCTTTTGAAAATACCTATTGCGTTTGAAGTAGATGTTGATGTGCCGATATAAGTGGTCTGACCAAATTTGCAGCCGCTTATTTCAGTACTGTCTTCTTCAATGGTAAGGAATGGAAGCGGTAAATTTGTAAATATCCCTCTGTCAGCTCTGTTGATGTTAAGGTTCTGATATTTACATCCTAAATTTCCTGTGAGTGTGCCTGCCACCGTCTGGTTATAAGCAATAAGAACGCCTGCAGAATTTAATCCGGCAGGTACTCCGCCACCGCCCATTGTTATGTTAGCACCTTTAATGGTAATATAATTATTCGGATCATCTGTTGCCGGGAAAACATCTAGTTCATAACCGCGCTCTATCTGATCTGCAGAAGATGTTCCGCCGTCTTCGACATCAATATTCTCATAAGTTATGTAATCAGCGCCAACTATCTGAATAGCAACATCCGTTAAAGCTGCTGTTCCGACTGGTTTTACAACTACTCTTGCTTCTGCAGAAGTTGGTCCTACAAACTTTACGGTATTTGTTGAGCTTGTATTTGGAACATGGAAAAGCTGAACTTTTTCTGTATATATTCCGCCGGTAACAGTTATTACTACCGGTCCGGAAACACCATTATTTTCTAATGCAGTATCGCATGCAAAGAATGACTGGAAGTTTGGTCTGTTAGGAGATCCGCCCGGATTTATTGTATATGCACCTGACAATGGATTTCCAATTGTTGTAACTGTTCCGCTTGCAGGTGTACTGATCTTGGTTTCTACTGAAGCATAAACTCTGAAATAATATTGAGTAACAGCGCTTAATCCGGTAACTTCTACTGAAACTGTATTTGCGGGTACTGTTCCAAGATAGAAGAAGTAACTGTTATCTTCCGACATATAAACAGGAAATCCTGTTTCATCAGATGAATTATCAGTCCAGTTTAATGTAGCGCTAGATCCTGTAACTCCCGTAAAATTCAAAGCTGTTGGTGCATTAGGAGCTGTCTGAGCAGGAGGAGTAAATGAAATCTTATTTCCGCCTGTTGTCAAAACATTCAATGAATCATTAAATCCTGCTCCGCCACCTACTGCATTTGAAAAGCTTGTACTGTTAGGTGTTTGCTGAATTAATAGCTCAGCTGCTGTTGGAGTTGGACTCAGTGAAATTCCGTTAATTCCGCAAACATAAAAAAGCGGATT
>CAZLOL010000087.1:0-8670 GCA_964561045.1 uncultured Ignavibacteriaceae bacterium
GTCTCAGGATTTCCGTTTTTGAAATAAGTATTCGTATACCCAAACTGGCCTTCGACGTTATTCATTTCCGTGACCCGGTTCCGGCTGTTATACCTGTACTGATTCTGAAGCCGGGATGAGTTAAAAAACTGAAAGTCCAGAAGAGAATTCGGATTGTATGTATAGGAAGAGAAATTAATATCAGGAGCAGATTTATCTGATTTATATATATCTATAGAGGGATCTAAATTTGCATAATTCAGCGTACCCAGCCTGCCTGCATAATCATAATAGTATGAAAAACGTTTGTATTCAGGCTCATCTCCGTAATTTATGTGAGTGACCTGATCCTGTGAATTATATTCATAAATGATATTTTTCTCGGCTTGACCGCTACCGGATGAATTAGATTTATAGTAACCTCTTTCATTGAACATATTTGCAATACCGGTATGGCCAGTAGGTTCATTAGAAACTTCATGGAAGTTTGGTGATACACAGGAAAACAAAACTACTGAAAGCAATATTAAGACAGACGATTTCAATATATTAATAAAAATAAATTGGACAGAATTAATCTTAGAACAGAAATCTATTTTAATTTATGATAATAGGTAATTAAATACAATTTTAAATTCCTGTGCCTTATTAATAAATTACGCTCCAAATAGTGAGTAATAATTAAATTAATATTGTGTATGAATTTAGGTTCGGAAACAATGATTTCACTTCTCGTCTCTTCTCAACTCTGTCCAAAACGTTTTAAAATTGTAATGCATGCTTTGATTAAATTCCGCTGGGGCTGTCCAATAAGTCACTAAGTATCATTGCTTCAAAATAAATTCTCTCTGTTTTGAACGGGATTCCCGCTTTCGCGGTAATGACAATCCGAGGATTTTGACTTTTTGGACAGCCCCAGCTTAGCAAAGAAAAATCGCCCGCTGGTGAAAAATTGCCGGAATTCTTTCGCAATAGCTGCAAAAAATGCTCAGAATTCTTAACGGTAATTTTTCACTTTCGGGTTCTTTCAAACCAAGTGAATTGATCATTGAAAATTGATAATTGAAAATTGGTAAAACGCCATTGCTCAGAATTCTTTTAGTAAAAATTTTTCACATACGGGTTGGTTTGATTTCAAGCCAAATTGTTTTGATTAAGGAATTTATTTAAAAGAAAAAAACCGTTTCGGAAACATTTTGGACAGCATTGGTCTCTTCTTAATCTTCTATCCGCCATTTGTCTTGAATAAATTTTTTAATTAGGTTAATTTAAGTTATAATTATACAATCATTTAAGCTACTTATAAAAAGCATTAAGCTAACCAATCCTGTCTATGCATAATTTATCTGCTTTGGAAACCGAGCCCGTAATTATAAATGAAGATTTTAATTTATTCAGGACTCTTTCCGAAGGAAATAATAATGATAACCCCTACCGAATCTATAAAAAATTAAGAGAATATGACCCGGTTTTCCTTATGAAATCCTCTGCTGGTTTTCTTTCTGAAAATATGTGGATAATTACTAAATATGCAGATAATAACAGGGTCATGGCAAGTAAAAAGTTCGGCAGAGGGACAAATATAATCAATGTGGATAATGTTTCCTCATTGAAAGACCGGAAAGTAAATTCTTTAACTGAGCTGAAGCAAAGATGGGTAACTTTTCTGGATCCTCCATATCACACAAAGATACGTGAATACATAAATAAGACTTTCACAACAAAACTTGTAAATAATTTCAAGCCGCGTATTACTTCCATTGCTGATTTTCTCATAGATTGTTTTGAAGACGAAGGTGAATTCGAATTGAAATCAGAATTTTCATATCCTCTGGCTGCAATAGTCATTGCTGAACTGCTTGGCGTTCCGCCTGAAGAAAGAAATCTGATCAGAGGCTGGGGAAGTAAATTAGTAAAAGTTCTCGACGGTGTTGCAATGGGACTTTCAACTGATGAAATACAATTAGTTTACAAAGCTGCAGATGAAATAAAAGATTATTTCCGGAAGATCGTTTCTGAAAAGGCAAAGGATCCTAAGGATGATCTTATCAGCGCAATGCTGAAGATGGAAATTGACGGTGACAGACTTACAGAACTTGAAGTGACTGCAACGGCAGTTCTCCTGATGGTAGATGCGCACGAATCTACAAAAAATCTTATTGCCAACGGTATGTATGCTTTACTTCAAAATCCGGAACAGTTTGAATTACTTAAAAAGAATTCTTCACTTACCGAAAATGCTGTAGAAGAATTCCTGCGATATGACAGCCCGGGGCAGTTCACGGGAAGAAGAGCGCACACAGATTATGAAATCGGGGACAAGCTTATAAAAAAAGGATCGCAGGTGATATGCATGCTCGGAGCAGGCAACCGTGATCCTGAAGAATTTGAAGATCCGGATACGCTGGATATCAGAAGGAAGAATGTAAAACCTCTATCCTTCGGAGGCGGACTTCATTACTGCGCAGGCGCAATGCTTTCAAGGCTTGAAGGACAGGTTGCCTTTGACACTTTACTGAAGAGACTTCCTGATATGAGACTTAAAGATGACGAGGAATATCATTATGAGAAAACGTTTCACGGAAGAGGGCTGGTTTCACTGGACCTGAAATTTTAGATTTAATTATTTTATTAAAAAAAATGAGATCTTTACAGGATATTAAAAATTAATTATGGAACATTATAAAGAGGGTGCGTCAACTTTTATCGAATTGTTAAGATGGCGCGCGGAGAATCAGCCTGACAGGCTTGCATATCAGTTCCTTGATAACGGCGAGACCGAGGGAGCAAGATATACTTACGGTGAACTCGACAAGCGGGCAAGAAGCGTTGCTGCGCGACTGCAGAAATTAATCTCCAAAGGAGACCGTGCAATACTTGTATATGATAATGATCTTGAATATATCGCCGTATTCTATGCATGCCTTTATGCAGGAATAATTTCAGCACCGCTTCATCCTCCGGGAAGGAATAAATCAATGTTCAGGATTTCATCTGTGACAAAGGATTCAGATGCAAAATTAATTCTTACGACTTCAAAGCTTCGTAATGAACTCAAAGAACAGTTTTCCGCTGATCCTGTTTTGAAAGAACTTGACTGGATAGCTACAGATGAAATGACAAATGATCATGCTGACGAATGGAAAGATCCGGGGATTGTTAACAAAGACATAGCATTTCTTCAGTACACTTCGGGTTCTACAGGTTCACCCAAAGGCGTGATGGTTACGCACGATAATTTATTGTATAATATTTATTCAACAATTTACAGATATCAGCTTTACGAGCTTGATCTGAAAAGAAATGATTCTCTTGTAACATGGGCTCCGCTTTTTCATGATCTCGGACTTATTTTCTGCACGCTGCTTCCGCTCTACGGAGGTTTCCCGTGCTACATGATGACGCCGGAAGCTTTCATACAAAGACCGGTAAGATGGCTCGAGACAATTTCGAAATATCATTCTACAATTAGCGGAGCGCCGAATTTCGCTTATGAGCTTCTGACAAACAGAGTGAGCAAAGAAGAAGTTAAAACTCTTGACCTCAGCAGCTGGGATATAGCAATGAACGGTTCCGAGCCGGTAAGGGCAGAGACACTTGAAAAATTCGTTGAACATTTTTCTCCCGCAGGATTCAAGCCGCATTACTTCAGTTCAGCGTGGGGACAGGCGGAAACAACTATTATAATTACCACTACAGACAAGAATGTTGCTCCGGTGATAAAAAACTTTGACAAAGAAAAAATCGAGAAACATAAAGTTAAAGAAACCGATCCGAAAAATAAGAACGGATTGAGGCTTGTCGGACATACGATGAATTTATTAGATGCGAAAGTGATAATTGTTGATCCGAAGAAATTAACCAGATGCAAAGAAGATGAAGTCGGTGAAATCTGGGTATCAGGCTCAACAGTCACTCCCGGATATTTTAACAAACCAAAAGCCAACAAGGAAACATTTCAGGCTTTTATCAAAGATACAAAAGAAGGACCTTTTTTAAGAACGGGAGATCTTGGTTTCATTCAGGGTGATCAGCTATTTATAACCGGAAGGTATAAAGATCTTATAATCATTCGCGGACAGAATCATTATCCTCAGGATATTGAGCTAACGGTGGAAAGAAGTCATCCGGCATTAAGATTAGGATGTGAAGCAGCTTTTTCTGTTGAAGTTGACGGTGAGGAACAGCTGATAGTAGTTCAGGAGATAAATAAAAAGTCTGCCGAAAATTTCGATCCGGATGAGGTCTGCAAAGCAATCAGGAAAGCGGTATCTGAAGAACATAATCTGAATGTTTACCATATTCTTCTTCTTAAGACGGGAACTGTAAGAAAGACTTCAAGCGGCAAGATACAGAGAAATGATAACAGGCAAAGTTATCTTGACGGAACACTTTCAGTACTTGCAGAATGGCGTCAGGGAATGGGCAAAGCAGAATTCATTAAAGATGAAAACAGAGCTGACAAAATCAAAACTAAATCAGAAGATAAAGAAAATATTAATTTAAATTTAAAAGACTGGCTTATTAATAAGGCTTCAGAACTGATGAAGATCCAGCCCGGAGTACTTGATACAGGTGAATCATTCGCGTCATACGGAATGGATTCGCTCAGAGCGGTTCAGTTTTCAGGAGAAATAAGTACTTATCTTAAAAAACAGTTTCCTGCCACGCTTGTTTATAATTATCCTTCAGTAAATTTATTATTAAAGTATCTGGAAAAAGATTCCGGGGCGGATAAAACATCTGCAAAGGAATCAGTATCAGCAAAGAATAACAAGGATCATAATGAACCGATAGCCGTTATCGGAATGGCTTGCCGTTTCCCGGGATCAGAGAATACTGAAGCTTTCTGGAAACTTCTTTCAGAAGGAAGGGATGCTATAAAAGAATTTCCCGAAGATGAAAGATGGGATATAAAATATCTCAACGACAGCAGCACAATTACGCACGGAGGATATCTTAAGGGTATTGACCTGTTCGATCCGCAGTTTTTCGGAATATCTCCCCGCGAGGCTACACAGATGGATCCTCAGCAGAGACTTCTTCTTGAAGTAAGCTGGGAAGCGCTTGAAGACGCTGCAATTGATCCGGCTTCATTGAAAGGAAAGAATGCCGGAGTATTCATGGGTGTTTGCAGTTATGATTACGCCAGATTTTCGGCAGGTGAAAAAGAATTGTTTGATGTTTATACCGGAACCGGTACTTCACTCAGCATTGTAGCGAACAGGCTTTCTTATCTGCTCGATCTCAGAGGACCGAGCGTTGCTATTGATACGGCATGCTCTTCATCATTAGTCGCAATACATCAGGCATGCAGCAGCTTAAGGAACGGTGAAAGCAGCATTGCAATTACCGGAGGCGTAAGTCTTTTATTAAGTTCGGATACAAATACAATTTTCACTCAGACAGGATTTCTTTCATCAGACGGTAAATGCAAGACCTTTGATAAGGATGCGAACGGTTACGTAAGAGGCGAAGGCTGCGGTGTACTCATCTTAAAAACATTGTCAGAAGCTGTTAAGGACGGTGACAGAATACTGGCTTTAATAAAAGGCTCGGCTGTAAATCAGGACGGAAAGAGCAATGGATTAACGGCACCTAATGGACTTTCTCAGGAAGATGTTATAAGAAAAGCATTGAAGAACGCCGATGCACTGCCTTCCGACATTACATACATAGAAGCTCACGGAACAGGTACTCCGCTGGGTGATCCCATAGAAGTTAATTCCATTAAGGAAGTTATAACAGAAGCGAGAGCCGCTGACAATGTATGTTACATCGGATCTGTCAAAACAAACATAGGACATCTGGAAGGAGCTGCCGGTGCAGCGGGAGTCATTAAAACAATTCTTTCGCTACAGCATAAGGAAATACCGAAACATTTGAATTTCAAAAATCTGAATGAGGAGATTTTGATCAAGGGAACTCCCGTAAAAGTTGCTGACGAAAAGACAGAATGGACAGGAAATACAGAAGGAAAGAGAATTGCCGGAGTAAGTTCATTCGGATTCGGAGGAACGAATGCTCATGTAATTCTTGAAGAGGCTCCTGAAATAATAAAAAGCATTTCTTCAAAGACAAAACCTTTCAATCTGCTCACGCTAAGCGCAAGGAGCGAACAAGCGCTTCATGATTATGCAGAAAGATATGAGTCATTCCTGAAATCAAGAGAAGATCTGAGTCTGGATGAGGTTTGTTATACTTCAAATGCCGGCAGAGCTGATCTTAACAGCCGTCTGGCAATCGTTGCTTCAGACAGAAAAGATCTGGTTTCAAAGCTTAATGAGTTTTTAAAAGGTGAAGAATCCGCAGACATTATTACCGGTGAAACGGGAATAAATCAAAAGCCAAAGATTGCATTTTTATTCCCCGGACAGGGCGCTCAGTATATCGGAATGGGAAAGGAATTATATGACACGCTTCCGCTTTTCAGAAAAATAATAAATCAATGCGATGAGATTCTCCGTTCATATCTTGAGAAGCCGCTTCTTGAAGTTCTGTTTTATGAGAAAGATGAAAAATTGAATCCGATTAACGAGACGACATACACGCAGCCCGCTCTTTTTGCCGTTGAATATGCTCTTGCAAAAGTCTGGATGTCGTGGGGAGTGAATCCTGCAGTAATGATGGGACACAGCGCGGGAGAATACGTAGCTGCATGTCTTGCAGGAGTATTCAGTCTTGAGGACGGACTTAAGCTGACAGCCGAACGCGGAAGACTGATGCAGACTATGACAGAGAACGGAGAGATGTACACGATATTCGAAAGCGAAGAGTTTGTAAAGGATGCAATCAAAGGATTTGAGGAAAATGTTTCAATTGCTTCCATTAACAGTCCGATAAAGACAGTAATATCCGGCGACAAATATTCCATAGCAAAGATACTCCCCTACTTTGATTCGAAACAGACAGAGTATAAGAAAATAAACGTATCAATTGCATCGCACTCTCCTCTGATGAATACAATGATAGAAGCATTCAGGAAAGTCTGCAAAGAAGTAAAATATTCCAAAGCTGAAATTCCGATTGTTTCAAACATAACCGGAGAGATAATTACTGACAGGATCCTCAATGCCGATTACTGGTGCGATCACATTATGTCAACAGTAAGATTTTCAGAATCCATTAAGGAGTGTGTAAAGTATGGCTGCGACGCATTCATTGATCTCGGTTCAATGCCGACATCTGTTGGGATGGCGCAGGAGACAGTTCAGGATCCGGATATAAAATGGATCGCCAGCATTAAGAAAAACTTTACGGTCTGGGAAACAATGCTTCAGGGACTTGGAGTTCTGTATGTTAACGGAGCTGATATTGACTGGGAAAATTTCGATGCTGACTTTGCACATAATAAGATATCATTGCCGAAGTATCCATTCCAGAGGCAGAGATACTGGGTAGAGGATCTGAAGAGTAAAAGTATTTCCGTGAACGGAAATTTTATTCCGAAAGAAGGAAGCAGACTTCTAGGAAAGAGGTTATCACTTGCAAACAGCAAATCAATAATCTTCAGCTCTTATATCAGTTCGGATAATCCTTCATTCATCAGAGAGCATGCGATCTACGGAAAGCCCGTATTTCCTACTACAGCTTACATAGAATTTGCAATTGAAGCTGCGAAGGAAATTCTCGGCACGGATATTTTAAAAATAGAAGACCTTCTTTTGTATAAAGCATTTTTGTTTAATGAAGATTCAGTTTACAATATGCAGATAGCGCTGACTGAAAAAGAGAGCAAGGTATTTGAATTTGAAATATACAGTTCAGAGCTTGATAAAGCCGGTAATGAAACTGAATGGGTAAAACATGTCACGGGAAAGATATTTAAAACAATTGAAAGCAGGGATGTTCATAAAACAGATCTGAAGCAACTGAGATCAGGATTTAAAAATGAAATGGATGCAGGCAGTTTCTACGTACATACCAGATCAGACGGAATTGAGTATGAAGAGCATTTCAACCTGATCAGTAAATTATTTGTCAGCGGCAAATCAGTAATTGCGGACATTGAAGCAAGTGAAGAAATCAGGGGACAGTTTAAGGATTATTTTTTTCATCCGGTACTGTTAGATGCATGTCTTCATACATCATTTGCGCCGCTGCTTGAACAGATGAATCCTGAACTGATTTATCTGCCTATAGGCATCAGTTCTGTAAATATTTATGGGAAACAGGAAAGCAGTTTAGTAAGTCATCTTGAATATGATTCGTTAGATTCGGATAAAAATATTTTAATTGCCGATCTGAAAGTTTATTCCTCAGACGGCAGAATGATCGCTTTGATAAAAGGCATTCAGATGAAGAAAGTAACGAAGCAGGATTTCATTGAAGCGTCGCAGAATTATTTAAAGGACTGGCTGTATGATGTGGTCTGGAAGAAGAGTAATTCCGAAGTCTCAGGATCTGATGAAAATACTGACCTGAAAGCATCGGAGCTGAAGGATAAAATTGAGGAGATACTTCCGGAAATAACCGAAGAGAATCAGCTTGCATTATTCAGAAAGTCGATGGACAGAGTGGATGCATTAAGTACGGATTACATTGCAGATGCATTTCAGAAGCTTGGATTTGAATTTACTCCGGGTAATGAATTCAAACCGGAAGAACTTGCAGTTAAACTCGGAATAATCAAATCTCATTTAAGATTGTTTGAAAGACTGCTTGAGATCTTATCCGAAGGTGAATTTATCA
>CAZLOL010000087.1:8770-14038 GCA_964561045.1 uncultured Ignavibacteriaceae bacterium
TGAATGCTGATAAATGGAAACTTGTGCTGGAAGAATCAGGGTTTAATGAAGCCGAAATTATTTCTCCCGAAGGTAAGAATAAAAGATCTCTTACATCTCAGGCAGTAATAATTGCAAAAGGGGTAAAAGCCGGCGGTTCGAATTACTTATTACTTTCTGATAAAGATGACTTTGGAAAGAAACTCAATGAAGAGTTAGCATCTAAAGGAATCAATGTGACAGTTCTTAACCGTGAGAATAATGACGTTGAAAAGTCAGTCAGTGATATTTTAAAAACAAATAACATAGACTGTATAATACATTTGCAGAGTCTTGATGAATATTCAGAAGACATCAGAGATAAAGATTCCGAAAAGCTATCCACAGCCGGATGCGAATCTGTTCTTAAGCTTATAAAGTCTGTATCAGATTCAAAGATTGCCGGATCTCCTAAACTTATCCTGGTTACTAAGCAGTCTCAGCATGTTGATAATGATGATAAGATCAACGGATTAACTGCTTCTCCGTTATGGGGATTAGGAAAAGTTATATCTCTTGAACATCCTGAACTGAAATGCGTGAGGATAGACATAAGCGGGAATGATGAAACCGATATTAAATTAACTGCAGATGAAATTCTTTCAGACGGCAGTGAAGGTGAAGTTGCATTCAGGAAAGGCGAAAGATATGTTTCAAGGCTGACTAAAGCTGTTCCGGCAGCTGAGAGAAAAATTGAAATTAAAAATGAAGCTTCATATCTTATCACAGGCGGCACGAAGGGACTCGGTTTGTTATTTGCCGGTTATCTTGCTGACAAAGGGGCAGGACAACTTATGCTGCTTTCGAGAGGTGAGATTTCTGATGATAGTTTAAAAAAGATTGAAACTATCAGAGAATCCGGAACAGAAGTGATAATTGTTAAAGCAGATGTAACGAAGAAAAATGAATTAAAGAAAATAATTGATGACATTAGTTCTTCAGGTTACGTGCTGAAAGGAATCATACATAGCGCAGGGCTGCTTGATGACGGCATTATTACAAATCAAAGTAAAGAGAAATTTGACAGAGTGCTTGCTCCGAAAGTTCTCGGCAGCTGGTATCTTAGTGAACTTACAAAAGATCTGAATCTCGATTTTTTCATAATGTTCTCTTCCATAGCTTCCACTCTCGGTTCGGCCGGACAGTCAAATCATTCGGCTGCAAATGCATTCCTTGATTCTTTCGCTTATTACAGAAGAGCAAGAGGTCTGTCTGCAACAACAATAAACTGGGGAGTATGGTCGGAGATAGGTTCGGCTGCAGGCATCGGTGCTGACAGGCAGGAGAAGATTCCGGGACTTAGCAACATTTCACCTGAACAGGGATTGAAATTGTTTGACAGAATTTTCAATAAAGATATTACAAGAACCGGCGCATTCAGCATTAACTGGAAAAGATTTGAAGAAAAGGTTTCTTCAAAGCAGTGGCTTAACTATGTGTCCGAACTTCTGGTAAAAGATAAGCCGGATATTTCCGGCACGAAAGAAGTTCGGACCGGAAAAAAGAAGGCAAATATACTTGAAGAGTTAAAGAGCAGTCCAGGTGAACAGCATACAGAACTTTTAACAAAATATTTCAGAAAACTTATCTCAGGCATTTTAGGATTAAAGGAAACAGAGCTCAGGGCGGATATGCCGCTGAATTCCATTGGGCTTGATTCTTTAATGGCAATAGAACTGAAGAATAAAGTTAATATAGAACTCGGAGTAGATCTTAACATTGTCAGGTATATGGAAGACACAAACATTATGAAACTCGCTGAAGAACTTAAAGAGCATTTAAAGGAGAAGATAAAGAACAACGGATCAGCTCTTAACGCCGGGACTAAAAACATTATACATGAAATTACGGAAGATGAAAAGACAAGGGACCTTCTGGAGAATCTTGACAATCTTTCGGAAGAGGAGCTTGACAGGCTTTTGAATGAAATTAAATAAATCAATTAAATCTGGATACTAAAACTTCAAATCTTACTGCAAAAGAAAAGATCGCTTTATTAAAGAAGCAGCTAGTAGAGAAAGCAAATCAGACAAATACCATTCATAAACTTTCTTACGGTCAGAAGGCATTACTTTTTCTTTATCTGAGCTCACCTGAAACTTCTGCTTACAATGTTGGTTTCACTGTACGCATAATATCAGAGCTAGATACACAGGCTTTCAAAAAAGCTTTTCAGAAACTGATAAACAGGCATCCTGCTTTGAGAACTAATTTTTTCATCAAAGACGGGATACCAGTTCAGGAAATTCACGGGTATAAGGATGTTTGTTTTGAAGTTACAGATGTTTCAGAACTTAACAATGATCAGCTTAAGAATAAAGTTCTTGAAACAAACAGAATCCCGTTCGATCTTGAGAAAGGTGATCTTCTAAAAATTAATTTATTCAGGGTTTCGGACGAGAACTATGTTCTGCTTGTAAGCATGCACCACATAGTCAATGACGGATTTTCAATGTCAGTTATTTTAAATGAGCTTAAGAGTTTATACGAAGCGGAATTAAGCGGTGAACAACCGTCTCTTCCTCATTTAGATTTTTCTTACAATGATTATATTAAATCGCAGGATGAATTCATTAACAGTGAAAAAGGAACGGAGCAGTATGAATACTGGAAAAAGGAACTCAGCGGTGATCTGCCTATATTAAATCTTCCGCTGGACAAGACACGTCCTTCAATACAGACATTCAGCGGAGCAGTGGAATATTTCGAACTTGAGCAGGATCTCGTTGAAAAACTGAAGAAACTTTCTTTAGCAGAAGGTACGACTTTATTTGTGACTTTGCTGGCGGCTTATGAAATTTTTCTTCACAGATATACGGGTCAGGATGATATTATCGTAGGAACTCCTACTGCCGGAAGAAGCAGGACAGAGTTTGAAAAGATAGTAGGATATTTCATAAATCCTGTTTCTATCCGTGCAGACTTCTCAGATAATCCTTCCGTAAAAGAATTTCTTTCACAGGTCAGGAAAAAAGTACTGGGAGCAATTTCAAATCAGGATTTTCCATTTGCGCTTTTTGTTGAGAGAATGCACAGAAAGCGGGATCCTGTGCGGTCAACAATTTTTCAGACCTTCTTCGGGATGCAGAGGATAATGGGAAGCAGCGAGCTTCAGGCGATGATCGTTCCGGGAAATAAAGACGCGAAAGTAAAATGGGGAAATCTTTTGCTTGAATCTTACGAGATCACACAGCAGGAAGGACAATTTGAACTTACTCTGGAGTTCATAGAAGGTAAAGATATTTTTTCGGGAGCATTCAAATACAATACCGATTTATTTGAGGCTGATACAATAAAGAGGATGATCGTTCATTTCGGAAATCTGCTGAATGATATTGTATCTGATACTGACAAAAAAATTTCAGATCTGAAATTACTTTCCGATGAAGAGAAGAATATTATTTTAAATGAATGGAACGATACAGAATTCAGGTTCAATAAAGAAGATCTAGTGTGTCTTCATAAACTTATAGAAAATCAGACTGTAAAAACTCCCGGCAGCATAGCAGTTATCTATGAGAATAAGCAGCTCACTTATGATGAACTCAACAGGCGGTCAAATCAACTTGCAAACTATCTCAGAAAGCTCGGAGCCGGTCCGGATGAACTTGTAGGACTATGCGTTGAGCGTTCTCTTGAGATGGTCATTGGTATTCTCGGAATTTTAAAAGCGGGAGCAGCTTACATACCTATTGATCCTGAATATCCTGAGAGCAGAGTTGAGTTTATGATAAAGGATTCCAAAGCAAAAGTTCTGATCACTCAAAAGAGCCTGGCTGATTCTCTTCCGAAAGATATTTCCAGAACAGTATTTATAGATGATGATTGGATTGAGATCTCAAAGGAAGATGAAAATAACTTTGAGAGCAATGCCTCATTAAACAATCTTGCTTATGTAATTTATACTTCGGGTTCAACCGGTCAGCCGAAAGGCGTTATGATTTCTCACGCTTCGATAGTGAACCATATGCTCTGGATGAAAGAAGTTTTTGGATTTGATTCTTCCGACAGTGTTTTTCAGAAGACACCTTTCAGCTTTGATGCATCCGTCTGGGAATTTTATATGCCGCTGATAATTGGAGGGAGGCTTGTAATGGCAAAACCACAGGGGCATATGGATACACCATATCTTGTTGAGACCATTATCAAGAATAATATCTCGATACTTCAGCTTGTTCCTTCTTTGCTGAAAATGCTGCTTGATGAAAAAGGTATTGATAACTGCAAAAGCTTAAAAACAGTTTTCTGCGGAGGCGAAGCGCTGACTTATGAGCTTCAGGAAAAATTGTTTTCAAAACTTGAAGTTGATTTTTATAATCTGTACGGTCCGACGGAAGCTACAATTGACGCAACTTATTTTAAATGTGAAGGAAAATATAAGAACAGGTACTTCCCTGTCGGCAAGCCCATATACAATGGATCAGCATATGTACTTGATAAATATATGAATCCGGTTCCTGAAGGAGTTGCCGGCGAGTTATATCTCGGCGGAATAAATATCGCACGCGGTTATCTGAACAATCCGGATCTTACAAAGGAAAAATTCACGGAAGATATTTTCAGCAAAGAACAGGGAAAGAAATTATACAGGACAGGCGATCTAGTCAAATTCAATAAAGACGGTGATCTTGAATTTCTCGGCAGGGCTGATCATCAGGTAAAGCTGCGCGGATTCAGGATTGAACTGGAAGAGATAGAAGCAAAACTCTTAAAGCACTCATGTATTAAAGATGCAGTAGTTATAGTCAGAGAGGATAAGCCCGGAATAAAAAGGCTCACTTCGTATCTTGTACCGGTCAGTAAAGATGTCATTATTGTAAATGATATCAAAAATTATCTGAGGGAAAGTCTTCCAGAATATATGGTACCCGCGGACTTTGTGACTCTTGAAGAACTTCCCATGACTCCAAACGGAAAGATTGACAGAAATTCATTGCCTGCTCCAGAGATCACTACCGGCGATAATGACAATTATACTCCGGCTTCACATCCCGTGGAAGAGATTCTAGTAAATATATGGAAAGAAGTTCTCGGAATTGAAAAACTCGGGATACACGATAATTTCTTTGAGCTTGGCGGTGATTCCATAATCAGTATTCAGATAATATCGAGAGCTAATCAGACAGGGTTCAAGATCTCCCCGAAGCAGATTTTTCAGCATCAGACAATTGCAGGACTTGCTTCAGTTATTGAATATAAAATTTCCGGTTCATCATCAGAAGATGCTGTTACTGGTATAATTCCTCTTAC
>CAZLOL010000088.1:0-13968 GCA_964561045.1 uncultured Ignavibacteriaceae bacterium
ATGTTCAATGTTCAAAGTTCGATGTTCAATGTTCAAAGTTCGATGTTCAATGTTCGATGTTCAATGTTCGATGTTCATACTTAACATTGTAAAGTTTAATAATAAATTTTCTTAATTATCTACTAACTATTAACTACTAACTATTTCTACTCGGTTATCTTTAAACTCAAATTTCCCGAGTTTCCGTTAACCTCCGGATAATACATCAGCATGCCTTTTGCAGGGTTCACGTTATATTCACCGGGAATCTGAGCCCGGAGAATATATGAAAATTCATACTCGCCTTTCCCGATATATGTTGCAAAGAATGTAACCCTGTTATCTCTTGTTTCTTTATCTGCATACCACCATCTCCAGTAGTAATAATTATAACCACCGTAACTGCTTTCATCTTCAATCTGATATGCCCAGTCATCTTTTATAACTTCAACTCCGGAAGGAAGCGGATCTTCAAGCATGAAATACTGATAGTCATCGCTTTTTGAATGAACTTTCAATTTTACTAAAATCTCATCTCCGGATTTTACATTTCCGTCAAAGTATTTTTTCCTGTAAATTATTTTATTCTCCGAATATGAATTATATTTTTCGATCTTAAAGTATTCTCTTTCAATTCTGAAACCTTCTTCACCTGCAGGAATATTACCGTTTGAATTATAATAACTAATATCCGATGAAAAATAGATCTTGCCTGAACCGCTTTTTTCGATCCTTATTTCATTTGCACCTGATTTCAAAATACCTGAACCTACTTTAATCACTTCGCTCTTTTTATATACACTTTCCCTTGTCATTTGTTTTTCGAAAATATTCTGACCGTTAAGAAAGATCTTAACGGAATAATTAGGTTCCAGTTCATTTGATGACTTCAGGTAATCAACCATCGCATAAACTATCATGGCTGTCTCCTGTGTGTTTCTCCAGGCAGTTCCCTGTCTCTGCATCATAAGCCATCTTATGACCTTATCTTTCAGCTCTGATCTGTCATTTATATTAACAATGGCTTTTAATGCCATTGCAGTTGTCTGTACCTTGTCATTCTGCCAGTTATAGTGAAACTGCTTCCCCTCCCAGTACGCAGCTCCTTCACCTGAAGTCCTGACATTTTTTTCAAGCATTGACAATGATTCTTTTGCCCTGGTCTGATCACCAATCAGTTTCCATGTCATGGCAATTAAGCTCCTTGCATAATCATTGATCTGTGATGATGATATTTTAGAAATTTCTTTTTCAAAAAACTCTATATCCTTCTCTTCTGCAACTGCGAGTGAATAAAGCATGTATGCTCTGGTTGTTGTATCGAGATTTGTATTTTTTAACTGCTGTTTAATCGAGGATATTCCTTTGTTCAGTGAACCGGTTTTGATCTCATATCCCGCCTGCTTTGCAAGTGATAAGCCATATATAACGTAAGCTGTCATGAATGGGTTTGTGTTATCATTTTCCCACCAGCCCCAGCCGCCGTCAGAATGCTGAAAACCGTATAATCTCTGCAATCCTTTACTTACCATCAGTGGAAGGTCTTTTTTAGTTGCTTCACTGACCGGAGCATTTAATTTTATGAATGCATTTGCTACAACAACAGTCGGAAGAAATCTGCTCATGGTCTGTTCGACACATCCGTAAGGATAACCTACAAGTTCATCAAGAGCGGATAATATTGTGGAAGCCAGTGAGGGATCAACTGTTAATTTCATTCCTGTACTTCTGAGATCAGTTCCTTCAGGAATATTAACTGTCCTGAATTCTGTTTTATTTTCTTCCGAAAAATCTGCGATTGTATTTTCTACAATTTTTAATCCTTTCGGCTGAAGCGGTACTTTCACTTCCATCGCATCCGACTCTTCATTTGTCAAAGCTTCTGCATATAGTTTTGCTTCACCTGATGGCTGATTTACCTTTATTCTCCAGTCTATTCTTACATCAGTGTTCGGCGCAATGTTCATAGTTCTTTCATTATTGCCATCCTGAAGAATTACATTCTCTCCTGTAAATTTTACCTTAGTTTGTTTCTCCGTTTCAAGATAATTATGAACAATTGTTGAAATTGTTAATTCATCACTCTCCTGTAAAAACCTGGGGGTTTCCATTCTGATCAGAAGATCTTTTCTTGTAATTACTGCTGATGTCATTTGACCTACTTTACTATCTTCAGTAATAACTCTTGATGTAATTCTCCAGGATGTAAGATTGTCAGGATATTTAACATCGACTACTGCATATCCATCAGCATCCGTGGTAGTATATGGTGACCAGAATATCGCATCCCTGAAATCTGAACGAACCTCAGCTTCTTTAAGGTCTGTACCGTCTTTTTTCTCCGCTATGTATGTGCTTTTAGATTCATCCGTATTCCTTCCCATTTTCATTTTAGGAGCTTCCCTCCCGACAGGTGCAGACAAAGCATCTCTTTCTTCGCTTACCATTCCAGTTTGCTCTGACATCATAATATCATTTAGCTCTTTATCATTATATAAAGTGATTGTTTTAATCTGACCTTTATAAAGATCAATTTCGGTCAGGTCATCCTTTGTAATTCCTTTGTAATAAGCACTTATGGAATAATTTCCCGCAGGCAATTTAAATTCAAAGTTGCCGTCTATATCAGTTACAGCCGCCTGATAATCCTCATCTATTACTATTACAGCATTTCCTATCGCATCACCGTTCTTTTTTAAAAGTCTTCCTTTTACAGTGGCAAGATCTTTATCACTTGTGGATCTCAGATTAAATTTTTCATAGATCGTAATTAATCTTGACTGACCATTGCTGTTGTTATTGTTATTATATACAGTTGATACACCGGCAGATCTCTGCCCATAGAAAAATTTTCTTATATCCTTTGTCTTATCTTCCTTAATTGAATAAATGCTTTCATCTACCACGCCAAGTGCAACTTCCGCATTTCTCACGGGATTTCCCAGATAGTCAAGTACTCTTATTTTAAGTTCTCCGGTTTCTTTTGGTTTGTAGATTAATCTGGATGGTTCGATCTGAACTGTCAGGAATTTTTCTTCGGGTATCACAAGAATATTTTTAGCAGAGTTATAGAATGTGCCGTTACTGACATAATTAACGCTGATCTCAAAACCTGAAATATATTTTTCAGTAACTGGTATATCTACAATTTTAGATGTTCCGGTAATTTTCTCAACTTTATAATAAAGTATATCATCGGAATTTGCAGTGACCAGTACATTTACATCAGGATTGGTGGTTATGATAAGAGCTCGGCATGTCTCACCCTGTCTGTAGCTGTCTTTGTCAGGAATGATCTGCACGCTTCCGGATTGGTTGTAATACCACCACATATCTCCATTAGATACATAAAAATATGCAGATGTTGAAATAACATTGGATCTTTCATCTTTAGCCTTAATTTCAATATTGTATGCTCCTTCAGAATTCGTTTCAGCTATATTATAAGTTACTATTCCTTTACCGTCTGACAGTGTTCTTCCTTTTAAAGATGCAACAAAATCCTTTTTCTCATTATAATTGTTCCTGTCCCATGTAGTTTTATAAATGATTGCTTCAAAATCTGTCTCAACGGGCTTATCCGAAAAGTCAGAAGCATTGACCTCAATGTTAACATTTTCTTGAGGCTTATATATATATTTATCAGAATTCGCGCTTAAAGAAAATCCTCCCCTTGTTACAAAAGCCGAAGCGGTTCCGGAAATCTCCCGCCTTGATTTATCAACCACCTTTGCCTGTATAATATACTTATAATCTGAATTGTAATAATATGGTCTGTACCAGTTGTTATAAAAATTACCGTCTTCGCTGAATTCTTCATTTACACTATAATCAATTGTAAGTTTTCCTTCAGCGTCAAGTGCTCCTTTACCTGAATAGATAAATTCAGCTCCGCTGAATTTCTGATTATCATCCTGGTCCCTGTAATAATCTTCATACCACCATGCGTATTCCGAGAACATCCACCAGGGCTTAAAGTACCTTACTTTATAAACATTGTATTCTACTTCAGCTTCTGAGACAGGGCTTCCGAAAAAATATTTTGCTTCGATCTCTGCTTTAATAATATCCTTTCCGTAATACTGACCTTTATCTGTCTTAACAGTAACTTTATACTCCGGCTTTTTATACTGTTCTACAGTAAATGTAGCGTTATAGGAATTATTATCATCTATATTCGCAAAAATCGTATAATCACCAAGAGCTCCTTCTTCTTCTATATTAAATGTACCGTCAAAGCTTCCCATATCGTTTGTCTTTACAAGCTGTTTGTAAACTTCTGCTCCTTTTGTGTCTTTGATTATTACAGTAAGCTCTTTATCTGATAAAGGCTCTAATCTTGATGAAACATTCTTCCTGATTGTTCCTTTGAAATTTACTGCCGATCCTGTTCTGTAAACCGGCTGCTCCGTAAATATATAAGTAAAATATTTATTTACATTATAACCGAAGAATAAATAAGGATCTGATACTATCACATCATCATTGAACTTTCCTACGATCATCGGTATCATCTCATCATCCTTTTTAGTTTTTACTTCTTCGCTGATCTGCTGATAAAATAAACCATCAGAAGTCTTACCTTCACCGATCTGTTTTGCACCCATGAAAAAACTCAGATCAGCATTTGAAACAGGATTTCCGGTTCTCCTCTCTACAACAAATGCAAGAAGTGAATTATTTCCGGCTTTAGAGATCAATCCCAGATCCGACACTATGAAACCGCAGTATGCTATTTTGTTAGATGATGTTACTTTTACTATGAATGCTCCTTTAGAATCTATTCTCAATGGAATTGATTCGTTAAGATATCCGTAGCCGTATTCATTTTTAGAAGTGAAAGTTTTCTTAAATGAATAAATTTTTTCCGTAAGATATAGAAGATTTAGACTGTCCTTGCTTAGTATATCGAGATTGTATTTTGATGACTGCTTTGAATAAAAAGTATTTATATCTTTTATCTTTAGAACTGATATTTCAAAACTATACTTTCTTTCCCTGTTCTTATTGTCATAATTGTATGAATAAAGATTCAGATTGATTTCATCACCTGGATAATAAATATTGCTTGTTGAAATAGAATAGTTTATATCCTTATCCTGGCTGAATGAATTTGAGTGAATTGCTGAAACTGAAAAGATAACTGAGACAAGGATGGACAGGTAAAGGCGTTGAGTTTTCATGTCAGAAAATTAAATTTTGTAAATACTTTTAAATTTTAAAAGATGTAATTAATACTTAGATTGGACTATTGAACCGGTCACGGTTATTATAGACTTCAAATAAAAATAAGTTCCGTAATTTAAAAATATTTTTTCAAAACTATTTAAATGTTAGGTGAATTAATAAAAGAACCTTTTCTTGGATTTCAGAAAGAGTCATTGATATTTTTAAAAAATCTTTCAAACGATAAAAACAATAACAAGGTCTGGTTTGATAAGAACAGAGAGACTTATGAGATCTATCTGAAAAAACCTATGAGAGATCTTGTTGATACCTTAGCAATCGAAATAAATAAAATTGATCCCGATATTGTAGTCAATTATAAATCAATTTTCCGTATCAACCGTGACATCAGATTTTCTAAGAATAAAATGCCGTACAAGAATTTATATTCTGCCGCATTTGCATTCGGGAGGATTAAATCCGCAGAAATTCCTCAGTTTTATTTTCATTTTGATCCTAATGAATTCATTTTTGCATCAGGTCAATACAGTATGGATCCGGATAATTTAAAAAAAATCAGAGCTGCAATTTACGGAAAATTCAAGGAATACAAATCTATTATTACAAAAAAGCAATTCACCAATACATATAAAGAAGTCAGCGGTGAGAGTCTGACAAAATTTCCAAAAGGTTATGAGAATATTGATATTGAAAAGAATGACAAATTACTGATCAGCTCACTGAAAATGAAGCAGTACTATGTTTTCAAAAGCTATGATGCCGGAGTGGTTTTAAACGAAAATCTTGCAGATTTAATAATTGAAAACATTAAAATAACATATGATTTCAATAAATTTCTTTATCTTGCAATTAAATAGTTTCTGAATTCAAAAAAAGCAAATAGAAAAGAACTTATTTCTGCCTAAACTTTCATTTACAGAAATGATTTTCTGAATAAATTTAAATTTTATAAGTTATAAATCTGACTCAGATCAGCAAATCTATTAATCAAAGAATATGAATAATTTCAAACTCAACGGACTTAACATTACAGATTATGAAGGTAATGGAGAAGCAATAATTTTCGTGCATGCATTTCCTCTCTGCAACAGAATGTGGGATGAACAGGTTAACTTTTTTAAAAATAAATACAGGGTAATTACATATGATATCCGAGGTCTTGGTTACAGCAATGAAATTGAAGATTATCAGTTTACAATGGAAGATCTCGTAAATGATTTCTTTGATATAATTGATCATTTAAAACTGGAGAAAGTTAATGCGTGCGGTTTGTCTATGGGTGGCTATATTCTTCTGAGGGCATTGATACGGGATCAGAACAGATTTTCATCTGTTATACTTGCAGATACAAAATCCGAAAATGACAATAACGAGAATTTAATAGCCCGCTCGAACAGCATAATGAAAATAAAAGCAGGAGGTAAGGACGAGTTTCTTGATGGTTTTCTTAAAAAATTATTGAGCGAAAGCGGCTACAGAAATAGAAATGACAGGGAATTTGTCAGAATGATCATGAGCTGGATGGATGTGAAAGGATTATGCGCAAATCTGATAGCTATTGCAACAAGAACCAATATATTTTATAAACTTAATGAAATACAGATCCCGGTACTGGTGATTGTCGGGAAGAAGGACGAAATCACCCCTGTAATAAATTCATTTCATATGAAAGAAGGTCTGGCAAACTCAGTGTTCAAAGTCATTGAAGATGCAGGACATCTCAGTAACATTGAGAAACCCGCAGAATTTAATAATGCAATTGAAGATTTTTTAATTAATTTAAATACAAACAACAATGAATAATTCATTCTACAGATCTTCGGATTTCGGAATGCTTTTGCTAAGACTGGGAGTGGGATTGATCTTTATATTCATTCACGGCTTGGGAAAAATAACAGCCGGTCCTGAAATGTGGAAAAGACTGGGAGGTTCAATGTCAAATTTCGGTATTAATTTTTTACCGGAGTTCTGGGGCTTTATGGCAGCATTTACTGAATTCTTTGTGCCAATGCTTATCATATTAGGTGTGCTTTTCAGACCTGCTGCATTATTACTGGCTTTAACTATGATTGTTGCCACATCTGTTCATCTGAAAAATCTGGATCAATGGGGAAAAATAGCTTACCCGATGATGATGGTCATACTTTTCATATCACTGTTCCTGATCGGACCGGGCAAATTCAGTGTAAGTGAATATTTTAAGAACAGAAAAAAAGCAAATGAGATTTAAGATATTCCTGGAATATGACGGCACGGGCTACTCAGGATGGCAGAAGCAGAAAAACGCAAAGACCATACAGGGAACACTCATTAGATCCATCGAAACAGCATTTAAAAAAACAAAGGGAGAGAATGCTCTTGTTGATCTTCAGGGGTCGGGACGGACTGACAGCGGTGTCCATGCTATTGAACAAGTTGCGCATCTTGAATGCAGGACAATGCTTGCTCCTCATATTTTGAAATTTAAGATAAATGATGAGCTTCCTTCAGATATAAATATTCTCGAAATTGAAAAGGCAGATAATAAATTTCACGCAAGACACTCTGCTGTTTCAAGGCAGTACTTATACCGAATATCAAAAAGGAGAACTGCATTCGATAAAAAATATGTATGGTGGGTGAAAGATAATTTAAATGTGAGCGCCATGCAAAAAGCTTCGGAGATTTTTAATGGAATGAAAGATTTTCGTTCATTCTCAGAACCTGATGAAGAATCAAAGTCCACAAAAGTTCTTGTAGAAAACATAAGTGTTACCGAAGACAATGAACTGATACTGATCAATATTAAAGCGTCTCATTTTTTATGGAAGATGGTGCGAAGAATCACAGGCAGTTTAGTGGAAGCCGGAAGAGGAAATCTGACAATGGATAAAATTGAATATTATCTGAAAAATTTTTCCAATGAACCATCTAAGTTTACAGCTCCTCCTTCAGGACTTTTTCTTGAGAAAGTTTACTATAAATAAAAAAGTCCGCAATAAGCGGACTTTTTTAATTTAGAATTAACTGAATGTTAGTTGTTGGGATATATGTTAATGCCGAATGAGCTTCCGGCAAATCCGTCGGCTACAATCGTATAAATCTTTCCGGCCGTAAATGTAACATTTGGACGGGAATAAATTAAATTCGTAGTGCCGGCAAGAAATACGTTCAGGTCTGTGTAAGTACCTCCCGTAACTGCCCTGAAATTTGAATACTGGCTGAATGAATAGAACGGAAACCATACAGACTTACCTGTTACACCAACATCAACTGTCGGACCGTTCGGTGACAAATGAATGAATCTGACCTTAGCATTAGTGCTTCCCGGTGATGTCAGATCATCTGTAAGTACAAGAGGTTTGATTTTCGAAACTGAATCATAAGCAAAAACAGAATAGCTTTTTCCGTCCTGACAGTAAATTGAAGTGTCAATAACTGTTGTGCTTGTACCCGCCACATTGATCCTGAGCCTTACAACAGAATTTCCTGTTACGTTTTTATATTGAAGCGTATTCATATAAGGTACATCCGAAGCAACTACAGTGCTTCCGAAATATATATCTACATTTGGAGCATTAGGAGATGAATGAGTAACCGAGAGATAAGAAGTTGCTGTAGGTGATACAGGATTATTCTCATCTTCGTCACAGCCCGAAATCACGGATAGTGTAAAAATGAAGAGACTTATTGCAAAGAATGATCTTAATGATTTTGAAAATAGTTTTTGTTTCAAATTGTATTCCTTTCTTTTTTTTTAATTAATTTTTAATTTTGAACATTTTTTTATTTGTAATAAATTGCATTTAAATCATGCAAAAATAATAAATTTTAAGGCAATTATAAGTTAATTTTTAAAGACAATATATAAACTTAACTTACTGGCATAAATTTATTATGATCGATAAAACAATTTTAATCACAGGCGCTACGGGGTTAATAGGCAGCCGGATAGTAAACAGGCTTTGTGACTTGGGAGCACTGGTTAAAATACTCTCACGAAAACCAGGTAAAGCAGATAAACTTTTTAAACGGCAGTATACCGTTCAGGAATTTGATTGGTCAACTTATGATGATCCTTATAAGTTACGTGAATTAATCGAGGATTCCGATGCCATTATCAATCTTGCAGGTTCAAATGTTGCCGGCAAAAGATGGTCAAAAGAATACAAGAAAGACATTTATAACAGCAGGATCGAGATTACAAGACTACTTGTAAACGCTATAAAAATCTGCAAAAAGAAACCCTTGTGTTTAATAAATGCTTCTGGTGTCGGCTATTATGGTTTTTGCGGAGATGAGTTATTAAATGAAGATTCAGTGCCGGGCGATGATTTTCTTGCGAAACTTTGCAGAAACTGGGAAAGAGAGGCTATGAATGCTGTTCAATATGATGTAAGAGTTGTAACAGTCAGAACGGGGATTGTTCTCGATAATAACGGAGGAGCACTAAAAGAATTTCTAGCTCCGTTTAAATTTCATTTCGGTGCCTATCAGGGTAAAGGCGATCAGTGGCTTTCATGGATTCACATTGATGATATTACAGAGTTGTATATTTATGCTATGACAAATGAAAGCCTTTTAGGAGCACTTAATGGTGTTTCGCCGGAACCTGTGACAAATAAGAAATTCACTGAAATTTTAGGCGGAGTTCTGAAAAAGAATATTATCCTGCCGGTACCGGGATTATTATTAAAATTGGTCATAGGTGAATTTGCCAATAATCTTTTGACCGGACAGAAAGTCAGCTCACAGAAAATCTCAGATGCAGGTTTTATTTTTAATTACCCGACGCTTAAAGGTGCACTGGAAAATTTATTAGTTCAGGATAACTCGAAATAAGAATCTGCCGGTAATTTTAAGATCTGTAAGTACTTTAAATCTGATTTTTATAAACATAACCTTATAAACTGCAGATGTCCATCCGTAGAGAAATTATTTTAAATACATTTCAGGAATTAATTTTTAAAGAGACCGGAAAGAATCTGGAAAGTATTGTAAATTTAAAAGCAGATGCTTCAGACCGTAAAATATACAGACTTTATTACAACGATAATTCAGTAATAGGAATATTCAATGAAAATAAAAAAGAGAATCTGGCATTTATTAATTTTACAGGCACCTTCAATGAACTGGGTCTAAATGTACCGAAAATATTTTGTGTCTCAGATGACGGTTTATTCTATATTGAAGAAGATCTGGGTGATATGACTCTTTATAATTATACATCTGCTAAACTGAACAAAGATCACATTGATCTTTATAAAAAATCCTTGTCAGATCTTATTAAGTTTCAGATCATTGCTAAAGATAAAGTTGACTACAGTTATTGCTATCAGACATTGGAATTTGGTCCGGAGGTTATTGAATCTGATCTTAATAAATTCGATGAATATTCAAATTCTTTACACTTAAAAACAGATTTTGATCAGAAAGTCAGGGAGAGTATAATCGATCATTCGATTCAGATTCTTCGGAAGAATAAAAGTGATTTTTTTCTTTACAGGGATTTTCAGCCAAGAAATATCATGGTAAGAAACAGCGACCTGTATTACATAGATTATCAGTCAGGCAGGAAAGGACCGCTTCAGTATGATGCTGCTTCTTTTCTTTATTCCGGCAGTATTGATATTTCAAATTTGGAAAGACATGAATTGCTGGATCATTACCTTTCGGAACTAGGGAAGCTCATATCAATAAACAGAGAAGAATTTCTGAATGATTTTTATTTCTTTGCTTTTATAAGATTGCTGCAGATGCTTGGCAGTTACTCTTTTCTTAGTATTAAAAAAAATGACAGTGATATACTTAAGAAAATTCCTAAAGCATTATTGAATATTAAAAGTTTAGAAGGGAAAATTGATAACAACAATGTTAATAATTACATTCTGAAACTGACCGCTTCTTTGAATTAATTTTTACTCATACCTTAATGCATCGATAGGATTCAGCTTTGCGGCTTTATACGCAGGATAAACTCCAAAAACAATTCCAACTATAGAACATACAACAAGTCCAATCACAACCCAGTCATAAGGTATCAGTACAGGACTGCTTAAATATATTCCGATTAAATTTCCGGTCAGCACACCAAGGGCTATTCCTATTATTCCGCCTAATTCACATAGTATAATTGCTTCAATGAGAAATTGCATCAGTACACCTTTATTCTTTGCCCCTATAGCTTTTCTGATACCGATCTCCTTTGTTCTTTCAGTGACAGAAACAAGCATTATATTCATTATCCCGACTCCGGCTGCAAGCAATGCTATAAAGGAAATAAATCCCGCGCCGTATTTAAAATATCTTGTAAAGCTGTTAACCTGTCCAATAAGTGAATCATTTGAAAAGATCTCAAAACTATCTGCTTCACCTGGTTTATCCTTGCGGATTGTTCTCATTACATTAACAATGTTCTCCACACACTCATCGTAGGTTTCCTTGCCGGGTGCCTGAATTGCAATATTTAGAGATCTGTTGTTCTTTCCGTAGATCTGCTGGAGAGTTGTAATAGGCAGCAATGCAAAGTTACTGTTGCTCTGACTGAATCCATCTCCCTGTTTCTCCAAAACTCCTATTACCTGAAATTCATTGTTGTCAATTGTTATATACTGCCCTATCGGATCTGTTTTCATGAAAAGCCTGTCCACTACATCCAGTCCTATCACGGCAACTCTGTTATTATTTATTACATCAATGTCCGTAATAAATCTTCCGAACTGAACCGCCCTCCCGTTACATTCCAGATAATGAGGCAGAACTCCGCCGATAGTATTGTTTGGATTTGTAGATTCTTTTGAATTCTTAATTGCTTTATCTTCATCAAGATAATCTTCCAGCGAAATATATTTGTATGTTGTAGCTTTTTCTATCAGCCTCAAACCCTGATCATATGTTATATCAGGACGGTTACGATATTTGGAATTTCTGCCGTGACCTCCGATCTGCATGGCCGGAAATTTCTGTATCTGAAATGAATTGCTTCCAAGTCCGCTTAATCCGCTTTCAATACCTGCCTGAAGCGCATTTAACAATGTCATAATTGTAATTATTGAAAATACTCCTATTATAATGCCTGACAATGTTAATGCTGCCCTGAGCTTACTGGCTTTTAAAGTATTTATTGAAATCGATATTAATTCTGAAAAGGGCAATTATGATTTGAAATGATTTGATAAATTTGATTTAATACTGTGATCAGGCGTGAAATCATTTATACCTTCCCTGCATTTTCTTACTTCATATATTAACAAACTTAACAATCTTAATTCTCTTATTAACAGATATTATTCATATCTCAGCGCATCAATAGGATTCAGCTTTGCGGCTTTATACGCAGGATAAACTCCGAAAACAATTCCTACTACAGAACAAACGACAAGCCCGATCACTACCCAGTCATAAGGAATGACCACAGGACTGCTTAAATATAATCCTATCAGATTACCTGTTATTACACCCAAAGCTATGCCTATTATTCCTCCGAATTCGCAGAGTATAATTGCCTCGATAAGAAACTGAATCAGCACACTGTTGTTTTTTGCGCCAATGGCTTTTCTGATACCGATTTCCTTCGTCCTTTCCGTTACAGATACAAGCATGATATTCATGATCCCGACTCCGGCTGCAAGCATTGCTATAAAAGAAATAAAACCAGCTCCGTATTTAAAATAAACCGTAAAACTGTTTACCTGACCGATCAGTGATTCGTTTGAATAGATCTCAAAACTATCCGCTTCTCCCGGCTTATCTTTTCTGATTGTTCTCATCACACTTATTACATTTTCAACGGTTTCATTATATGTTTCCTTGCTCGGAGCCTGAATTGCTATGTTTATCGATCTGTTGTTTTTACCGTAGATCTGCTGCATGGTTGTAATTGGAAGCAAAGCGAAATTATCATTGCTGCTGCCAAATCCCTCTCCCTTTTTTTCAAAAACCCCTACAACCTGAAACTCATTGTTGTCAATTGTGATATACTGTCCTACTGGATTAACGTTGGGAAATAGTTTATCAACAGCATCCATCCCGATCACACAAACTCTGCTGTTATTTATAAGATCAGATTCAGTTATAAATCTGCCGAACTGAACTGACCTGTTATTGCATTCAAGATATGTTGGCAATACTCCTCCTACATAATAATTCGGATTTGTAGCGTCCCGCTGAGTCTTTAAAGATTTCTCATAGACGTAATCTTCGAGTGAAACATATTTGTAAGTAGTTGACTTTTCCATAAGACGCAATCCCTGTTCATAAGTGATATCAGGCCTGTTCCTGTATTTCCTGTTCCCTCCCGGACCGCCAACCTGTATTGCGGGAAATTTCTGGATCTGAAATGTATTGCTTCCAAGTTCACTCAATCCGCCTTCTATCCCTGCCTGCAACGCATTTAACAACGTCATTATAGCAATTATAGAGAACACGCCTATTATTATCCCCGATAAAGTCAATGCTGCTCTGAGCTTGTTGGCTTTTAAGGTGTTGAATGATATTCTTATTAATTCTGATAAAGGCAATTTAAACTATGATGAAGTGATTAAATGATTAACTGATTAACTGATTAACTGAGATCTATGAATTTAATAATTCATAAAAAAATATACTCTTTGTTAAACTCATTATATTGTATCACTTTATTGTATCGCTAATTTACTTTTCAACTATTAAACAAAATGATTTTTACAAACTTTACAAACTTTACAAACTTTACAAACTTTACAAACTTTACAAACTTTATGAACTTTATGAACTTTATGAACTTTACAAACTTTACAAACTTTATGAACTTTACAAACTATTCATATCTTAACGAATCCACTG
>CAZLOL010000089.1:0-13906 GCA_964561045.1 uncultured Ignavibacteriaceae bacterium
ATTTTATGGAAAATAAATATTTTAAAAACAGAACAGGGAATGTAAACCAGATAGCTGAGAAGATTCTTAACAGGTTAAAACTTAGTGTTATAAACAGTAAAAGCGTTTTAAAAAAAATACTATTTTTCACTTCTATTACCTGGCTCCCCTTGTTTATTTTAACTCTGATCAGTAATACTGCCTTAAATTCTGAACTGACTTTGCCTTTTCTAAAAGATTTTGAATCTTACGGAAGGTTTTTAATAGCTATTCCGGCTGTATTCATTGCATCGAAATTCATAAATATTCAGACTTCAAATTCGCTGTTTCATTTTGTTGACTCAGGCATCATCTCTGAAAATAATGTCGGTGAGTATGAATTTCTTCTAAATAAATACAGAAAACTCAGTGAATCCAGGCTTCTCAATATTTTTATTTTTATTATTGCAATGCTCAATATTTATCTTGTAAAATCTTCATGGGGCGCATTAACGGATTATACATCATGGAAGTATGATGCAGCCAGTCATTCGATTACGGCTGCCGGATACTGGTTTATGTTTATTAGTCTGCCTGTAGTTAAATTTTTAATTTTCAAACTCTTCTGTAAATTTCTGCTGTGGACATGGTTTCTTGGTAAAATATCAAAGTTGGATCTTAATCTTCTGGCCATAGATCCGGATAAAGCGGGAGGGCTTGGTTTTCTGGGATTAGTTCAAAGCTCATTCGGTTTTCTTGGATTTGCACAGGCTGCAATTGCATCCTCAGATGTTGCGAATAAAGTAGTATACAGCGGTGTTCCGGTTGAAGATTATAAACTGTCTTTTCTGGTGATACCTGCCGTGGTTTTTATATATCTGTCACCGCTTTTGTTTTTCAGCAGTAAATTGAGCAAACTAAAGCTGGATGGTATTATGACCTACGGTACTTTAACTCATAAATACAGCAGTCTTTTCGAAGAAAAATGGATCAAAGGAATTAATAATAATGATAAGGAATCTTTTCTTGGTTCAGGAGATATTCAATCGCTTGCAGATATAGGTACAACTTTTGAAGTTGTGCAAAATATCAGGATCTTTCCAGTTACTTTAAATATTTTTCTGTTTATGCTGATCATGGTTACTATACCATTCATTCCTTTGTTATTACTGAAATTCAATATCAAAGAGATCCTGGAAGGTCTGGCAGGATTCTTAATATAAAAGAAAACTTCCGGAATTTTCATTTAATATGTACAGATAACTTTTCTCAAAATCATTTCTTATAAATGAAATAAATATTAAGATCTATATCAGTGCGAGTTACTTCAATCTGAAGTGAATCCGGTTTGCATTTACACATATAACTACTGTTCGGTGTTGCGGTATGGATTTCTTTTACGTGAAGGAGGAGCAGGTTTATTTGAATTAAAATGAAGCCTGTCTTTTGGATTTTTATCTATTAATTTTTCAACTTCATATAATTTATTTCTTATCTCTTTTATTAGTTTCTTTATGTTCGTTATTTCTGACGATGTCATGTTTGTGATTTGATTAAAATTTTTTTTGAATACTGCAAACTAACAGGAATAATACTCAATTATAACATAATTATTTATGCGCTTATTTATTTTTTATAAATTCCGTAAGCTAATAAACTATTTTTTAATTTAAATATATTGCAAAAATTTACCGGTGTCTTAATCAATTATATTTATAGTTTACAATCTAATACTCAATACCCAATACTCAATACTTAATACTCAATACTTAATACTTAATACCAAATACTTATTTGACAAGTATCATCTTCTTCGTCTCAGAGAATTTATCCGAAGATAACGTATAAAAATACATCCCGCTCGAAAGCCCGTATTTTGCTGCGTCAAAATTTATCTCATAATTTCCCGCATCCCTTCTGTCATTTACCAGTTCTGCAACTTCCTTCCCTTCAATATTGTAAATATCAAGCTTTACATTGGAATTGGAAGGAAGAGAGAAATTTATTTTAGTATTAGGATTAAAAGGATTAGGATAATTCTGTCCGAGTGAATACTTTTCCGGGATTACATTGTCTGCATATCCGCTGGTTCCCGTCATTGTAAAATTTGTCTTTACAACATACAAACCTGAATCCGTATCCGATCCGATTATCTTTCCTGAAGGAAACATGAACACTCCCCAGCATCCGACAAAATCTGTACTGTTATCTCTTTTATATGTATCATACCATCCAACTTCAACCGGAGCTACAGGATTTGTAATATCCAGGACTCTGATCCCCGCAGTATAATATGCTAGCACGGCATAGTTACCGTAGATCTCTACATTATGTACAATTGATGTGGTGATGCCTGCTGGCTGCCATTGATTAACAAATGTTATATTTGTCAGGTCCTGAATGTTCCAGATGTTAAGCTGTCCGGGAGGACTGTCTACTTCATTTGTCGTAAGCAAATATTTCCTGTCACGCGTGATATCACAGTTATGTGTTGAGATTGTTGACACTGGATATGACTGGAATGATCTGATTGTTGTCAGGCTGTTTTTGTTAGTCGCATTAATTATTGTAGTTTTGCCGGAATATACATTCGCAGCCCAAATTGTATCATTCAGAATTCTGCAGTCATGAACATACTGAGTTGTCCATTTTCCTCTCAGAACAGGTGTTTCAGGATCTGCTGAAAGATCCAGTACAGCTATGCCGCCGTTACCTACGAAGCTGCTGTTTGCTCCGTTAAGATAAAGATAAGGACCGGACTGTGATATTGAATGAGTTGATGAATGAGCAGATGCAACGAACTTCTTTACATAATGAACTGAATCGGGCAGATACTGAAGATCAACGATCTGAACGCCGCTGTTTGATGCCTCGGAAACTATATAAGCATAGTGCGAATAAACTTTCATCTCTCTCCACTCTGAAGTTGATCCGGCTACAAAACCTACCTCTCGGATATTTGCGGAATCAGTAATATCAACAAATGAAGTTCCGGGCTGGCATCCTATAATCGCATATTCGCGGCCGTTTGGCGCTACATAACCCCAGCAGGCTGAATATTTATACTGAAAGCTTGTAGGTCTCGGATTCAGATGCTTCAATAAATGTGTGTTATAATCCGGTAACTGTCCAAATGTTATGCCCTGGATCAGAATTGACAGTGAAAATAATAAAGCTGAAAATAATTTGTACATTGAAGGATTTTATTTATTTTATTTTTGTGAAATGAAATGATTGTTTTACAAAACTCATATTTATAAAAATAAAATTCTCTCCTTAGAAATTCAAATTTCTAAAGGAGAGAATGATTTTACTAAATTGTATATTTCAATATTTAAAATTCCTAATCCTTATTTCTTAATTCTTAATACCTATTTAACCATCATCATCTTCTTTGTCTCTGTATAATTACCTGCATTAATACTGTAATAATAAATACCGCTGCCAAGATTTGATCCGTCAAAAGTAACTTCATAATTTCCGGCGTTCTGATTTTTATTTACTAGAGAGCTTACTTCCTTACCAAGTTCATTATAAACTTTCAGATTCACAAACCCGCTTTCAGGCAGCTGATAGCTTATAACTGTTGAAGGGTTAAACGGATTAGGATAATTTTGAGAGAGAGAATAATCTTCAGGAACTGTATTATTCACTGCATTGCCGCTGACTCCCGTCAACGGGAAATTTGTCCTTAACGCATAAAATCCGGTCTGTCTGTCTGATGCAATGATCTTTCCGGAAGGGAGCATATAAACTCCCCAGCATCCGTTATAGCTTTCTGAATTATTTGAAGGATATGTGTCATACCATGCAACTTCCACCGGTGCGTCAGGATTTGAAATATTTATTACTCTCACCCCGGCGCTGTAATGAGCGATTATCCCGTAGTTACCGTAAGTTTCGATGTTATGTATAATCGAAGTAGTAATGCCGGTCGGCTGCCAGTTTGTTACATAAGTAATTGCTGACATATTTTCTATATTCCATACTTTAAGACGATAAGGTGCGGTTCCTATTTCATCGGTTACAAAAAGTCTTTTTCTGTCTGCACTTAGCGCTGTGTTATGAGGTCCGGATCCGACTAAATTTGTAAAAGAAGTAATTGAAGTCAGAACATCTTTGTTGGTAGCATTTATAATAGAAACTTTCCCATTGTTGATATTGGCAGCATAGATCGTATCATTCACAACCCTGCAGTCGTGAACATAAAGCGATGTCCACTGTCCTTTCTTTACGGGATTTTCAGGATCACTTAAGTCAAGACAGGTTATTCCTCCGTTTGCTGCCGAGTTTCCTCCGTTAAGATACAGAAAATGTCCTTCCTGTGAAATACTGTGAGTATTTGTGTACCCGGTGTAATTCCAGACTTTTACAAGATGAACTGAATCAGGAAGGTACTGAAGATCTACGATCTGCAGCCTGCTGTTTGTTCCTTCTGAAACTATATACGCATAATGTGAATAGGTTTTCATTTCTCTCCAGGCAGAAGATACGCCTGTTAAGAAATCTACTTCATGTATATTTGCAGTGTCAGTAACTTCTATAAAAGCAGTTCCCGTACCGCATCCAAGCAAAGCGTATTCTTTTCCATCCGGAGCTGCATATCCCCAGATTGCGGAATACAGCGTAGAACCGGAATGCTGATTCAGGTTCTTCAGAAGTGTCATATTCTGATTTGGCAGCTGTGAGAAAGAGATATTTGAAATTGTGAGGGATAGAAAGAGCGCAAAAGCAAAAAGAAATTTATTCATTGTTAGATTTGGGGTAATATATTATTTGATTAAAATCATTTTTTTTGTTTCGGTGAAATCAGACGTACTGCCTTGAACCTGTATGTTGTAAAAATAAGTTCCGCTGCTCAGATTGAAATTATTGGCGTCGAAGGTAATCTCATAATTCCCGCCATCTCTTTTGTCGTTGAATACATTTGCAACTTCCCTGCCCTGCAGATCATATACATTCAGTTTCACATTAGAATTTTCTTTCAAAGAAAATTTTATTGTAGTTGAAGGATTAAAAGGATTGGGAAAGTTCTGTGATAAGGAATAATTATCAGGAATTGTATTAGTTGTGTTGCCCGCAACACCTGTTAGCGGAAAATTTGTTTTGATCACAAAAAGTCCGCTGCTCATATCCGAACCAATAATCTTTCCCGAAGGAAATTTATAAACTCCCCAGCAGCCGGAATAGCTTGCGCTGTTGCTGGATGGATATGTATCATACCATGCGACTTCAACCGGAACTTCAGGATTACTTATATTTAGTATTCTGATCCCGGCTCTGTAATGAGCAATGACTGCAAAATCTCCGTAAGTTTCTATATTGTGAACGATAGCTGTGGTTATTCCCGTCGGCTGCCATTCACCTATAAATGTAATGTTATTGATATCTTCAACATTCCAGATATTTAACTTACCGTTAGGAGAACTGATCTCATTTGTTGTGTATAAATATTTTCTGTCGGCAGAAAAAGCGCTGTTGTGTGATGAAACCTCAGATGTCGGATATGAACGCCATGTTCTGATAAATTCAAGACTGCTTTTGTTTGTTGCGTTGATTATAGATGTCTGCCCGGTGTAAATATTTGAAGCCCAGATCGTGTCATTTAAAACTCTGCAGTCATGTACATAAAGCGTTGTCCATTGTCCCATCTTCACCGGATTTTCCGGATCACTTACATCCAAAACTGTCACACCGCCGTTAGTAGCAGAGTTGCCTCCGTTCAGATAAAGGTAATGACCGGATTGTGAAATGGAATGGGTTTTGGTATAACCGGCATAGCTCCATGTTTTTATAAGACGCACTGAATCCGGAAGATACTGAAGATCAACGATCTGAAGACCGCTGTTGGTTGCTTCAGAAACAATATATGCATAATGCGAATAGGTCTTCATTTCCCTCCAGCCGCTGTTCAGACCTTTGACGGAATCTACTTCTCTTATATTAGCCGAGTCTGTAATATCAATGAATGATGTACCTACCTGCGTGCCGAGTATTGCATATTCCCTGCCGTCCGGAGCTGTATAGCCCCAGAGTGCTGAATAGCTTGAATACTGGTCAAGATTTTTTAAAAGATAAGTATTCTGATTTGGTAACTGGGAAAATGAATTATTGGATAGACATAAAGATATTGTAAGAACAAGAAGTAATTTTCTCATTGTTTATTTGAATTATTTGGTGAGGGGTTAAAAATATTTCAGTAAAAATAATCATTTTGAAATTGAAATGCCAATAATATTTTTCCTATTGTATACGAATAAATACAGTAATGTCCGGATTTTTTTAATATGCGAGATATTTCTTTTTCACATTCAACCCCTTCAGGGTTATGCGGTTGGGGAAATTATATCTATTCACATTCAAACCCTTCTGGATTATGCGTTTGGTGAATTGATTTCTATTTACATTCAAACCTTGTTCACATTTAGCTCCTTCTGGGTTATGCGGTTGGTGAATTAAATTGTTAATCACATTCAGCCCTTAAAGTTTAGAAATCCAATATTATTAGCTTTAGTGGCTTTGCCCCAAACCCCTCCCCGCGCTCGAGTCTGTCTCAAATCTTCTTTCATTCCCAAACCCTGCTTGGGAATGCTGTATTCCAGTGAGTTTTCCTTACCAAACTGGGGTTTGGAAAGGAGATTTTGGAGTTTTGAGACAGGCTCGGTTTGGAGAAAGATTTGGTGTGGGGTTGTTTAACTCTTAGTTAAGTTTTTAAAGATAATTTAATTTGAATAAAAAATTTTACATAATTATTCAAAACGTTTTGGACGGATACGAAAAGATATAAGCAGGAGAACGCAATAGTAACATTAGCAACACCTTATCTAAGGATTTTAAGTCTGCATCTCGATGACGGACAATCAATACAAAAATAAACATAAAAAGGTGAAGCATATTTCAGGAAATAATAAGTTAAAGTCAGCATTAAAAAAGAGTTCTCACAGATGATCCGGATATAAAAAAATAATCAAAGAAAAGATTAAATTTCAAAGATTTTATAATTGAGACATATCTCTTTCTCTACTGAAATTTTTGTCTTTGCATTGGAAATCCGTGAGACCTTCATTTTAGCATAATGAGTCACTCCCTTTCTATAATTATATTATGTGCAACTCAGAAACAGAGGACTCTTATTTTGTATATCTTTCTCCTCCAGAGTCCTTTGCACAAACTTTCCTCTATCTTCAAAATTTCTTTTTTCAAAATCCCGCGTTTTTTATTTCCACTTTCACAATTATTCCAAAAAATACAACTTACTTGAGTAAGGTCATTTTCCTGATCTGAGCAAATTCATTTGCTTCAATTCTGTAGAAATATGCTCCTGAGGGTAAATTATTTCCATTAAAATCCACTTTATAATATCCTGCATTCAGATTCTCATCTATTAGATTCTGTATTTCTTTTCCGAGGATATTATATACTGTTAATTTTACAAATCCGGATTTCGGAATCCTGAAATCAATATTGGTTATAGGATTGAAAGGATTCGGGTAATTCTGTGAAATCGAATAATCTGAAGGGATTTCAACTGAAGTCTGATTTATTCCTACTGATCCGACTGTGATGTTAGAGTCTATACTGAATATATTATTTATAACAACATCCGGTGGTACGGGCCATGTCCATCCTGCTGATGAAATATTTACCTGAGGTGTTACTATCCCGTTAGAATTACCTCTGACTATAAAGTTATAAGTTTTATTTGAAGATGTATTAATTTCACCTATAGGTAATGTCGCCGGTGATAATAAAGTCAGACGGTCATTTAATGAAGCAACATTCAGGGAAATATTTCCCCCGCTCAATTTTACCTGCTGACTGTTGTTTGTGACTTTTGCTTTAATTGTGTCTATTTGTCCGACAGGTATTATGTAATTAGTACAGGTTAAATTATATGACGGCTGACGAATATGATCTCCCCTGAGATATTGAATATTTGAAAGAGTAAGTGATACACCGGTAAAAGAATATGAATAAAAAATTAAATAGCTCCAGTAAGCTACCTGCATGGGAAGCACTACATTGACAGATCCTAATTCACCTTCATTACTTCCTGTGAGAATATTAAAATTATTTATGCTCAATGCGCCGCCTTGATAAAAAAGGGCTCTGTAAGTGTTTCCAAGCAGATAATAATATACATGGTTTCTAACTTTAACTTCAGAAAAGTTCGGTGATGAAAGAGTAAAATCAGGAGTAGTCTGCTGAGGAGTTATGCCAAGTCCCAAAGGTCCGGCACTCACTGAAAAATCGAATGTAAAACTCCAGTTGTGACCGTTTGATCCTGATACCTGATATGTACCGTTATTAAAACGGTCATTGGTATTTGAGAGATAAACCCGGCTGCTGAATGGAACTGCGCTTGAATAACTGTTGCCAATTGATCCGCCCGTACCGAAATAAAGACAAGGATCAGTCGGAGGGGAAAACGTTCCGACGTTTCTTCTTTCTGAAATAATTTCTGTAGTCTGACAGTTAAAAAATGCATCGTTGGTGGCAGCAGTAATATAAGGCGGCACTATTGCTGTAGCGCTTACTCTGTTGTAATGAGTTACATCATCAAAAGTACCTTCTACCACATAAGAATATGTCATGCTTCCGCTTCTTTGATTTACAATGATGTTTGTTGAGTTCGGAGAATTATTATCTTCTTCAAATTCCGTCTTCTGATTTTCCAGAGGAATTATACCAGTCACGAATTTAACTAATTCAGTATCGAACAAAACATTCCAGTCTTTGTCAAAAATAACAACAGAATTGATCCGCTTAAAACTAAGGTTACTCGTGATGTCCCATGACATAATTCCAAAAGAGACTTTCTTACTTCTGAATCCTGATATGATTTCTTCAACTGATCCAGGTGACATTTTTTCAAGATCATCTTTTCTAAGATCATTGAGATAAGTATAAAATGCTTCTGAAATTGACTCAGACCAGTTTGTAATTCTTTCACATTTCAGATTAGAAACTGTACTTCCCGGACTCATAAAGTCCAGACCTTTCTGAGCTTTAATACTGAAATCACTTAAGTTTATACCAGAATGTAGAAACGGGTTTTCCTGTGATGACATTACAGTATTAGAGAGTCTAATTTGAATGTCAGATGCCGAAACTGAATTGCTGAATATTGATGCCGGACCATTCTGAGCTTTCAAAGATGCAGTGACTAATAAGAATGAAATTAAAATATTCTTGAACATTTTACCCTCCTGTTTTTTAAAGTTGTTTAAAACTAATTAACAATGAATTGCCAAACAAAGAAAAATATCCTGTTTAGTAACAGCGGGTTATTATTTATTTTTTAAAAAACAGCTGAAACAAGTGTATATTTGAATTTTTATATTTAATTTTGTAACAGTTGGTATATTCTTTAACTGAAGTACTGCAAAAATTAAATCCTGAATAAGAAATAAGCTATGACGATAAAAGTTAATTGACAGCCGGAGATTGGGAACGAGCAGCATATATCTTTAATGGATTTTGCGAAACTTCAATAATATAAATAAATCATGGAATACAACGAAACTAAACTTATTGTTTTCATACAGACATTTTCCAAAAAAGAATTAGATGAATTTGAAAAATTTTTAATTTCCCCTTACTTTAAATTGGGAAGAGACCTTATGCCTTTATTTCGAGTAATAATCAGATTCCATCCTGATTTTCAATCTGAAGAATTCACTGAAAAAAATATATTTAAAGAAATTTACCCCGGGACTGAATTCGGTAACAAGAAATCAAAAGATATTTTAAAGACTTTATCTTCTTCACTGCTGAAGATGGCGGAAGAGTTTATGGTGATATCAAATTTAAACAGGAATAGAGTTTTGAAGAACAGGATAATGCTTGAAGAACTACTTGACAGGGATTTGGTAAAATATTATGAAAAATACAGGGAAACTGCTGAGGAAGAACTTAATTTTAAAGATGAAATATCAGGGCAGATTATACTTGAAAAATATTTTCTGGAAGCAATAAATACCCGTTACTTATCAGTTAAACTTGACCATTTAAACTATTTAAAGAAGGCTTTTAAGTCAGGAGAATATCTTACGGATTATTTTATCATTAATCTTCTTAGAGTTGCCAAATTAAAATCTTTTTCGGAGATAGGAAGTAATATTAAGTCAGAAGGAAATATTACAGATCTGTTGCTTGCTGAATTAAATATGGAAGAGATCTTAAAAGCATACAAAGACTCTCCTCATTATGTTTTTATCGGCTTTCATTATTTTTCTTATCTTTGTCTAATAAATAAATGTGATACTAATTATTATTCTAGAGCGAAGGAAATATTTTACACTAATAAGTCAAAGCTGAGCAGATTGGAAAAGTTTTTTTTCTATTCGGATCTTTTGAATATACAGAATATAGGATACCAGTTTGTAAAATTTACTGCCAGCAGAACAGAAATTTATGAGCTTCTTGTTTCATGCATAGAGGACGGTGCATATAAATTTTATGAAGAATCTTACATGCAACCCGGGTTTTACAGGAACTTTATTTTAAGCGCAATTTATTTCAAAGAATTTGACATGGCGAATAAATTCATTGAAAAATATTCAGAAGAGCTGAATCCGGTTTACCGTAAGAATATGAAATATTATTCGAAAGCTATGATCTCATTCGGGAAAGCTGATTATGAAGAAGCTCTTGTCAATATTTCTAAAGTAAAATATGATCTTGTGAACTTTAAAGTGGATGTAAAAATGCTTTCTTTAAAGATCTATTTTGAGCTGAAACTAACCGAACAGGCATATTCAATGGCGGATACTTTTAAACATAATTTAAAGACTTATAAGGATATTCCGAAAGAGCTAAATGTTTCATACTTCAATTTTATAAAATACTATATTAAACTCTTGAACTTAATCAATACTGCTGATAAAGAAGAAGCAATGTATCTCAAGAATGAAGTTGAAAAAGAAAGGTTGATCGCTCAAAAAAACTGGCTCATTGAAAAGTTTACAGCTCTTTAGTTTGTGAGGTAAGTAAATCTTGGAATGTAATACTTAAAATTGAAAAGGAATGTTTAAAATAATTATTTTATTCCGGATTTTCATTAGAAAGTTTAAAACTGTCAAATATGCAGATATGAAATTAATTTTTTAATACCTCCTTAATTTGAAAAATGCAAAAACGGAATTTTGCAACCTTGACAGAGCAAAAGTATTAACACAAAATGGATACCTTTTTTTCTTAAACCTTAATAGAATACTTTCTCCGGTAAAAAAACCTTATTACATTATTTCTTATTGTTTAAATTTGATTAAAAATTTTATCATAACAATAAGGTAATAAGGTTAATACGAACTATGATTCCTTTCTATTAAGGTTTAATGAAAAACAATATAAGGTTTTTGGTTTTATAAATTTATAAAAAATTCTGAAGTGCCAACGTCAAGGAGTATTTCTTTGTCTGATAATTCTATTTTTTATATCTATTTTCTAAAGTAAGACCTTTTTAATTGCAATAATATCCTATCTATAATTTTATAACATTCTGATTGACATTAATATCAACAACTTATCAGCATGAATTTCAAATGATGCACATTAGAAAATTTCCTTATTGAAAAATCCGGGTTAAATATAACTCATTTTTAATTTTAAGTAATAAATTTTGCTGATGAATGTTTATGATGAATAATTTACTTTTGCATAAGAGTCAGTCTAAGGAAGTGATTTATAATTTGAATTTCATAATTTTTAAAATAAGCCTCTGTGGTGTAACGGATAGCACAATGGTCTTCGGAACCATTAGTCAGGGTTCGAGTCCTTGCAGGATCAAAGCATTACATCTCATTAGTGACTTTTTTGGGAACTTTCACACTACGTTTTTAGTGACTTTTTGACTTCGGGAAGGAATTAAAAAATGTTTCTAAATAAATCTTCAAACGGGTATTATTATTTATATTTTACCTGTGAAACCACACAAAAAAGAAAGAAAATTTCTTGTAAAACTAAGTTCAAAAACGAAGCGGTTAAATTCGTTTCAACCTTCAAAAACCAATCTAAAAAACTAAAGACATTAAATTCATTTCAGATCTTTTATTTATCAGATCTACAAACAGAAGTATTAAAATATGTTTCTGATAATTTGAGAACCGGGACATTAATGCTATATAAAAATGCCTTCAAAGATTTATTGAGGATCACCGGGAACAAGCCCGTTAAACTAATTTCAGTAGCTGATATTGAAACCTTTAAATCAATCCGGTTAAAAGAAGTAAGTCAGACAACTGTTAATATTCAACTTACTACAATTAAGGCAGTGTTCAATATTGCTATTCGATTTAATTGGCTGGAATCTAATCCATGTAATTCAATTAAGAAGGTTTCTATTCCGCAAAAGGAAAGGCTTTGCTTTAATGATCTTGAAGTAAGGCTTATATTAAGTAATACAAAGAACCCGGTAATTAAAAATTTTATAAAGTTTGCACTGCATACAGGTTGCCGATTGAATGAAATATGCAATGTTCAATGGAAGGATATTAATTTCCCGGAAAGGTTAATTAATATTTTCAATAAAGATAATTTTAAAACAAAATCCGGAAAACTCAGACAGATTCCAATAACTGATGAACTATATATAATATTGAATGAGATGTTAGGGCAAAAACCAAATGAGAATATAATATCAATGTTTAATCCGGAGCATTATATTTTCTCAATCCGTTATGGGACACGATTGCATATTGAATATGTAAGCAAAGAATTTAAAAAGATCCTTAGAAAATGTAATATGCCGGAGAAGTTTCATTTCCACTGCACACGTCACACATTCATAACTAATCTAATTAAGAATGGAGTGAATATAAATTTTGTGAAAGAAATAGCCGGACATTCAAACGTTCAAACAACTATGAATTATATTCATATTGTAACAAATGATTTAAGGGAAGCTGTGAATAAGATTAGTATTGCTTAGAAATTTATCTTTGAATATTAATTAAAATTTGTTAAGTTATAACTATACTTAATATGAGTAAATATTATTTAAAAGAAATTCAGGAAGTATCGGGAGTAAACAAGATTTACAAACTTATGATAAACGGTAAATGTGAGTTTGATGAATTTATAAGTAAAATAAATAGTGAGGGAACATATACAAACGAACTGGATCAGATACAGGCACACCTGGAAGATTTAGGAAACAATAATCCAATTCCGCATAACAAGTTTAAAGAATTACAAAGAGATAAAAAAGATAATGTTAAAGATTTTGAGTTAAGAACAAATCATTTAAGAGTTTATATTATCAGGGAAAGGCAGAGAGATAAACTGATAATCCTTGCCGGTAAAAAGACAACTCAAAAAACTGATATAAAGCGATTAAGGAAAATCAAAAAAGATTATGCAACTTAAATAACAAACTATTATGAAATCAAAAAAAGAAATAATCAAAAGCCCTGATTACTGGCTTACTAAAATCCAAAATGAGCTGTTTCGGGAATTAACAGATTATATGAACAAAAATAATCTTAATCAAAATGACATTGCAAAAAAAATGAATGTATCGAGAGGATATATTAATCAGGTCTTAAATGGTAATTTTAATTTTACTTTAAAAAAATTGATTGAACTTTCATTAGCAATGAATAAAATTCCTTCAATATCATTTGATAAAATTAAGATTGATAATTTGAACGGACATTCGGGAAAACTGCCTGATGTCAAAGCGGAAATAAACAAAAAAAAACTTATTAAAATTAGTAAAGAAGCAGTTTAGCCGGACACTCTGAAATACAAACTACAATGAATTATATTCATAATTTAACCAATGATTTAAGGGAAGCTGTGAACATGATCCGGATTGTTATGTAACGTTTATTTAAATATCATATTTGCAAATTTTAATAAAAATAAAGGGAAGGTATATGAAAACTTATCTATTTTTATTTATAATTTTTTGCAGTTCAGTTTAGTCTCAAACAACTTGGTTCAC
>CAZLOL010000090.1:0-6442 GCA_964561045.1 uncultured Ignavibacteriaceae bacterium
TCTTTACTCCTTGAAACTCTGCGCTTACTCTGCGAAACTCTGCGGTTAAAAAAAAACGAGCTTAAAAACTTTTTTGGTTCCGGCTATTCCAGTTTATGAATTAAGAATTATGGAATTGGGATTTCACGATGTTTCATGTCTCACATTAGTTTTCTTCTTTCAGATTTCTCTTCATCAGTAATTCTGTAGCTATGTGCGGGTCTTTGTCTTTAAATAAAATATTATAAACCTGATGTGTAATAGGAAGTTCAATATTAAGATCTTTTGAAAGTTCAAAAGCTGATTTAGTAGTTGCAACCCCTTCGGCAACCATTTTCATTTCTTTGAGTATGACAGATAATTTCTTTCCTTTCCCAATCTGCTCTCCAACACTTCTGTTACGGGAATGAACAGAAGCGCAGGTTACTATTAAATCCCCTATTCCGGACAATCCGAAAAATGTTTCCTTCCTGGCTTTCATTTTCAGACCGAGTCTCATTATCTCATTAATTCCTCTTGTCATTATTGCAGCCTTTGTATTGTCACCAAATCCCGCTCCGTCAGAAATTCCTGCAGCAATTGCTATTACGTTTTTCAATGCCCCTCCAACTTCGGTTCCGATAAGATCATCATTTCTGTAAACTCTGAAATAATCATTGGAAAAAATTTTCTGAACGATCCTGGTCTTTGAGTTATCTTCTCCGGCGCATACGACAGCTGTTGGAATTTTCTTTGATACTTCTTCTGCATGAGATGGTCCTGAAAGACAAAGCAGATTTTTTTTCTTAACTTTCTTAAAAACATCCGAAAGAATATCAGATACCAGAAAGTGAGTTTTATTCTCGATGCCTTTTGAGACACTTACCAGAATGGAATCTTTAAAATCAAAATTGTTTAATTCCGAAAGACTGCTTCTGATGAACTGCGTTGGAGTTGCTATTACTATAAGATTTTTCCCATGAACTGCAGATTCGAGTTCGTTAGTGATTGAAATGGATTTTGGTATCTTTATCTTAGGCAGGTAATAAAAATTTTCCCTGTATTCCTTGAGTGTCTTTGCATATTCGGGATTGAATTCCCAGAGAGTTACATCGAAACCATTTTGATTTAATAAAATCGCAAGAGTTGTTCCCCAGCCGCCTGCACCCAGAACTGCGATCTTCATTTTGAATTATGATTTAGAAAGAGGAGCTTTAATCCTGAATATTCTGATGAGCCAGAGCTTATCAAACCTGTTCTCATTTCCGTAAAGAAGCCGCTTGATATTTTCACGGTGATTATAGATAAGCAATACGGATACTCCTATGCTGAAAAAAATCAGTGTATTGTATCCTATGATATCCACCTTGAAGATATTTTCCCTGATGAACATGATCCAGGGGAAAATAAATGATGCGACTATTGAACCTAGAGAAACATATCCTGATGAAAGTACTGTCAGAATAAAGAATCCGACGCTGATACCAACATCAACAGGAGCAAGAGAAATAAGCATACCGAGAGCTGTATTGATACCCTTGCCGCCTTTAAAATTTACAAATATAGAAAAAGTATGTCCGAGCACAGCGCTTAATCCGGCTATGATCTTGAGTACAGTAATGTCATCGAAAGGAGTATAGTTTGTGAAAGGGAGATTATGATAGAAAAAATTGCTGACAACCAGAACTGCAATGAGACCTTTTGAAATATCCATTGCCTGAACCAGGATACCAAGCGGAATTCCAAGGACTCTGAAAGCATTGGTAGAACCGAGATTACCGCTTCCGTAATTTCTTATATCAATCTTCTTGAAAATCTTTCCGACAATTAAGGCAGAAGGTATGGAACCTAAGAGGTAACTTGTAATTATTATTCCGATTAAATTCAGCATATACAAATTTAATTGTTAAAGATTTAAAAAGAAATCCAAGAGTAAATGTAAATTAAGAATTATAAAATTTGTTCTGCGTTAAATATAGAAATTAAAAGCTGTTCTGATATTTAATTTATATTCATTATGCAAAAAAAGTTTTTTGCAAAATGAATAATGGAATTATCTTCCTAATATTTCCTTCTTTGTTTTTAATATGTTCTTAGCATATCCTTCATCGAGCACAAATATCTGGCTTTCACCCGGGACCTGTAAAAGATATTTAGGAGGAGCAGTATCAAGCTTTAAAAAATTTAGTTGTGTTTTTCCAGCACCGTTTACAATTATCCTTTCCGTAAAATTTGTCTGATCCGATAAAGTTGTATCTTTGAAACTGTTAGTTTCGAATTTCTGCAGCAGATTCAAAATGCCGTCAAAAGCTGTTCCGACTGTATCTGAACCTATTGAGAATTTACCGGCAGTATCTTTGCCTACGGTAAATGTTTCACCCGCAGATATAAATTCAACTGAATTCACGCTTGGTTTCGGAATTGATACAATATTCTTATCTTTCCATTCATTCATATCAACCTTAATAACATTATTTCTGTCCAGACCATCAGCTAGATAAATATTATCCGAATCAGTTTTTTTTATGTAAGTAAGAATTCCACCGCCCTGTGCGGTCTTTCCAAGAATAAATTTCCCCTTCAATACTCCTGATTCATATACGGACACTTCCGCCTGATCCGCTTCAGTAAATCCGTATGTATCCTTCTTAGCAGGATTTGATGAGACTATGCTTTCTATTTTCAGATTTTTCAGACCTCCGACAATGTTTTCAACATTGGCGCTCACTGTCCTGTACTGAAAAGGCGCATCCACTCTCCATTCACCTGTTGATTTGGATAAAACCAGATTACCTCCCGAATGCCTCACTTCTATCTTATCTACCTTGGCTGAATCAAGATCAAACAGTTTTTTTTCTGTAAGTTTATAGCTTGAGGTCTTTTCTCCTCTGTCAGTTGTAAGAAAATATGCAGCTATAAGTAAGACTGCGAAGATCCCCAAATATAAAAATGTTTTACTTTTCATTTATACCGATAATAATATTTGAAATTTTTTATTTCAGTTGTAAACTTTTCTTTTTTTGCTTTCTTTGATTCCATTTATAAAGACCGATAAGCAGAACCAAAACCGGAGGAAATATTAAATTAAAATATTTCAGAAATTTCTTTGTGCTGTCGGAAGTTTCTTCGATCGGGGATTCTGAAGAAACCTTGGTTCTTATCACTGCAAGACCTACATCATCCATAAGATAATCCACAAGATTTACAAAGAATACTATATTCTCTTTAGGCGGTTTGTTTTCTTCATTGGCAAAATCACCGTCACCTATTGTTATAATTTTCACATTATCTCTGACCGACTCATTTAATCTCTGCCCGGAATACTGCAACCAGCCCTGTGCTGTATCTGCAGGCATTTCTTTATTCTCATAATAACTTCTGAACTTGCCGGAATATGTTGCTCCGACCATAAATCCTTTTTTGTTGAACAATGTATCAGCGCTTCCCTTTGTCATATTCTGAAACTGCTCAAGATTCAGGAAGAAAAAGTCCTTCATTACCCCTGATCTGTCAGATGTTGTAAGCAAAGGATTTACTTTAATGTTCTTCGAAGCTGTAATTGACGTATCAAGTGAACTTGCAAATGTCAATACTACACTTTTGATATTCTGAAAAGCAGGATTTCCCTTGTCTATATTTGTAATGACAGGGAAGAAAGGATAATTCAGTGATATCGGAAAGCCGATCTGCGACTGAACCTGTACCTGTGAACACTGAAGATCCCTGATCAAATCAGTATTCAGTTTAATTCCATAATTGAATAAAAGATCGTCAAGATTTAATTTAACTTCATTACCCATTACAACCTGCTGCTGAAAATTCGGTGTGATCTTATCTATAAAAAACGCTACATTTCCACCGTTCATTATGAACTGATCTATCTTGAATTTTTCACTTTCGTTAAAAGGAATCTTCGGACCCATTATAATCAGACATCCCATCAGAGGATCTAATTCTGCGCTTGATTTAAGATCAACAGGAACTACTTCATACTGATCACTTAAAACTGAATTTATCTGTGTAAGTTTTGAATAATCCGGTTCACCCTGTCCTGCAAGATATCCAACCTTGCGTTTCATTGTCATTGTCATTTTCTTAATCAGACTCGTTATCTCATATTCCAGATTATCGGCAGACTGCACGACAGGAATTGTTTCCTGCTTTCCGTTATATAAAAATACAAGTCCCAGATAAGCTCTTTTCACTTCAAGCTTGTCATTATCCATTGCCTGTATCTGAACAGGCTGAATACCATACTTCTGAGCTTCCTGATCGAGTTCGTTTCCCTCACCTTCACCGCTGGATGTCGGATTAAGGAATTCATAATTCAGATTTCCTTTTGAATATGATCTGTAATCGTCAAGTATATCCTGCACCTGTCTTCTCAGATTATTGTAAGGAGGAGGAAGATTATTGCTGAAGTACGCTTTGATGACCATCTTATCCTCAAGATTAGCAACGATATCCTTACTTACCGGAGATAAAGTATAACTGTTATTCTTTGTCAGGTCAACTCTGGTAAATACCCTTTTTGCAATTACATTTACGACAACTATTATACCTATTATGATTGCTACTTTTATTAGTATGTCTTTCTTATTCATTATTGCTTTTATTTTTCAACTAAATTTTAAAATGTATTGAAATTAAAATATCACGACCATCTTCTGCTTTCCAGAGATGTCTTTGTTAATAAAATGAAAATTGTAATACCGCTTAAGTAGTAAATTATATCTCTTGAATCAAGTACGCCTCTTGCTATATTTCCGAAATGATAATCTATGCTGATATACTCCAGTATTGATGCTATTGATGTAGGTAAAAATATCAGAACTTTATTCAGTAAAAACAGAGCGAATACAATCAGGAAACTTATTATGAATGCTACAACCTGATTTTCGGTGAGTGAAGATGCAAATATTCCGATGCTGATATATATTCCGCTCATGAACAACAGTCCTATATAAGCTCCTATAATAGCTCCGGAATCTATCTTTCCCAGAAAAGTCAGACTGATAACATATATCAAAGTAAAAGCAAGAGCTATAGCCGTGAGAGCAAGTGCGGCAAGAAATTTTCCCATCACTATATCAAGATCCGAGATAGGTTTTGTAAGAAGAAGCTCTATAGTCCCGGATTTCTTCTCTTCTGAAAATGATCTCATTGATATCGCTGGTATAAAGAACAGAAATATGAATGGGATGATATCAAATACATTCCTCATTGTCACAACACCGCTTAAAAACAAGCTGCTTGTAAAAAACCAGCCAGTAATAATTAAGAATACAACTAAGACTATGTAAGCAACAGGGGAATTGAAATATGACCTGAGCTCTTTTCTGAATATCGTTAATATATTTTTCATGGATTTTTTAAATTCTCTTATTTAGAAGTTGTTAATTGTCTGAATATATCTTCAAGTGAAGTTTCTTCCTGATGTAATCCCAGAAGGATCATATTCATGGATACTATTTTTCTGAAAATATCTTCACGCGCATCAAAACCTTTGACGCCTGTTAAATGCAGATGGATTGTTTCTTCATCCTCTTTTAAAATTTTTGCCTTTTCAATATTCCTTACAGAAGAAATGGCTCTGAGTATAAGGTCCTTGTCCATAGACTCCTTCTTTAAGATCAGACTTATCTCGATCTTTCCCTTGAATTTGTTCTGCAAAGAATCAGGCGAACCGTCTGCAACTATCTCACCTTTATTTATTATAAGCACTCTGTCACAGGTTGCTTCTACCTCTTGCAGAATATGAGTTGAAAGCACAAGCGTTTTTTCTTTTCCAAGATGTCTTATGAGTTTTCTGATTTCTATGATCTGATTCGGATCAAGTCCTGAAGTCGGCTCATCAAGAATAAGAACTTCCGGCTCATGTATCATCGCCTGTGCAAGACCAACTCTCTGCTTGAATCCCTTAGAAAGTTCTCCGATATCTTTATGCTGAACATCACCCAGCCCGCAGATATCTACCATCTTTTTTATCGATTTAGTAATTTCAGACTTTGGTACAGATTCAAGCTCTGCTGCAAATTCAAGATAATCCAGTACATTCATATCCAGATAAAGAGGATTCTGTTCAGGAAGATATCCTATCTTTTTTCTGACTTCAAGAGAATTTTCCTCTGTATCAAGTTCATTTACGTATATTTTTCCTGAAGACGGAGTTAAATATGTTGTGATCATTTTCATTGTAGTGGACTTTCCCGCACCGTTAGGTCCCAGAAATCCGACAATCTCTCCGGTATTGATCTCAAACGAAATATCATTGACAGCTGCCTGCTGTCCGTAATATTTTGTTATATTTTCTATTTTTATTGACATAATTTTTTAAGTAATTGCAAAAATAAATTTTAAATGAAAAAAATTCAAACCAAATTTTGATAAAATTAAGAATGAAGAATTTAGAATTAGGAATTTTAAATTAAGAATTTAGTATCGGCAATTAAAAACTAACTACTAACTATTTCACTCCGTAATT
>CAZLOL010000090.1:6542-13880 GCA_964561045.1 uncultured Ignavibacteriaceae bacterium
AAGAATTTAGTATCGGCAATTAAAAACTAACTACTAACTATTTCACTCCGTAATTCTCTTCATAGTAATTAAGATACTCCCCGCTCATGACCTTCTTCCACCAGTCTATATTCTTCTTGTACCAGTTTATTGTAAGCTCTATTCCTGTTTCAAAATTGTATTTCGGCTTCCAGCCAAGTTCTGACATGATCTTCGTTGAATCTATCGCATATCGCCTGTCATGTCCGGGTCTGTCTTTAACATATTTTATTTTATCTTCGGAAATATCAAGTTTTTTCAGTATCAGCTTTACAATGTCAATGTTATACCATTCATTATTGCCTCCGATATTATATACTTCGCCTTCTTTTCCTTTATTTAATACAGTCATTATTGCTGAGCAGTGATCATCCACATAAAGCCAGTCCCGAATATTTTTTCCGTCGCCATAAACAGGCAGTTGCTCACCTTCCATTGCTTTGGCTATCATTAAAGGTATGAGCTTTTCCGGAAACTGATACGGTCCGTAATTATTTGAACATCTTGTTATAAGTATTGGAAGATCGAATGTATGATAGAAAGCATTGCAGAGGAGATCCGCGGAAGCTTTACTTGCTGAATAGGGACTGTTGGTTGTGATAGGTGTATTCTCGGTGAACTTGATTTCTTTTTTGTCTTCCGGAAGTGATCCATAGACTTCATCCGTAGAAACCTGAAGATATTTCTCAAGCTTTTTATCCTTCAATACTTCCAGCAGAACATGCGTTCCCCCTACATTTGTGTTTATGAACTCCTTTGCGCCGAGTATGCTTCTGTCCACATGAGATTCCGCCGCAAAATTTATTATCGTATCTATATCATTTTCCCTGACTACTATTTCCACTTCATCTTTTTCGCAAATATCGCCTTTGACAAATTTATACTTATCGTTAAACTCCACATCTACAAGATTTTCCAGATTGCCTGCGTAAGTGAGTTTGTCAAAGTTGACTATATTATAGTCGAAATTGTTAAGTGAATACTTTATGAAATTGCTTCCAATGAAACCGGCTCCGCCGGTGACAAGTATATTTTTCATATATTTATTTTGTGAATAATCCGAAATTTAATCCGAAGTTTACGATCACACCATCAGCTTTAATCCCTGAAGGTACGCCTGATATAAGAACATCATCGTCAGCATACCAGTCATTATTCGCTGAAAACTGATATCCTGCATTCAGCTTAGCGTAAAGGTAAGATGTTAAAAACAAACCAAGTCCAATCTGCGGTCTGGCTGAATAGAATCTTACGCTTAATTTATTTGAGAAATTTTGAATGGCAGTTGTGCCGGTATATTGCAAAAAAATATTATTCCATGTCGAAGGAGAATTATTATCATTCTGATAAAGCTCTATTGTGAGCTTTCCGGTAGCAATATATGCACCTAAGGTCAATTCAACTGATTTTCCGAAGCTCTTTACATAATCCAGAGAAATACCTCCTGAGCCGTAATGATATTTAGCTGTAGTAGTTATATTTGTTTCAGTGTTGATCATCTGAGTCTGAGTTGTAAATCCTTCACCGGATCCTCCGACTCTAAGCCAGCGAATACTTTTCAAAGGAAGATCAACAAAACCACCGCCGCCAAGCGTTAAAAAACCGTCTTTTGATATTCCCGGCAACCCGATCGAACTCAATTGAGAATTAATATCATCCGTATTATTCCAGAACCAACCTATGGTTGGACCACCGGCAATTGAGAATCTCGGAAAAAGCTGCGAATATGATACATTTTGAAATAATAAAAGCAGTATAAATAATGATAAGAATTTAAATCTCAATCTTTTTAGGTTTAATTTGATACTGAAGTTTAATGATTTCTAAACCGAAGTGATTTAAATTAGTAAAATTAAGATTGTAATGAAAGTAAAATTTAAATCTAAAACACGGTTTCAGACAACTTAGTCTAAAACGATTACTGTTTGATTTTCAAATTCAATAATTATTAACTGCGATAGTTTGATCTCTGACAAATGACAATTTTTTCCAAAGCTAAAATCTCAAATATTTCTTTCGATATTATTCAGGTTGATTGCTTTAAATTTTGGAATTTATTTTTTATTGTTAAATTTAATAGTAGACGGGATCAATTGATTTAGACTTTGCCAACAACTGTTTTAGCAGAATCAATGAAGATAGAATTTATATTGCAAAAGTCAATATTGCTGCATTTATATTTTTTTTTAAATAGCATTTATAAACTAGAATAATTATTTTTACGGATATAAAAGAAATATATCAAATTAAACAGAAAGGACTAAAAATGTTAAAAATTAAATTTCTTGTAATTGCAATTGCTATCAGCTTTGCAGGAATACTTTCCTCTTGTTATTACGATTATGGTATCGATTCAGAAGATTCTAATGTAGTAGTAACTCTTTATGATAATACATATCCATTCAATTCTGTCGAGAGATATATCCTTGACACCGCCGTAAAGAATGTAGGATCTGTGAACTTAAATGGTCAATACAATTCTACTATTAACAGTTCTATAAGAACTAATTTAAATAAACTTGGCTGGACAGAAATTACAAATCCTGCACCCGGTGATTCAACTGCCGCCGGAGTAGTTATAGTTGGATCTGGTACTACTACAACTACCTATACTGTTGATTATAATGATTATTATTGGTATGGAGGAGGTTATTATTGGGGTTATCCTTCATACGGATATGATTATTCGTATTCATATACAACCGGAACAGTTATCGTTGCTATTTCTGATTTAAAAAACAAATCAGGAGATCAATTACCTGTTGAATGGTCATGCTTTCTCAATGGAGCTACAGGTCAATCAAATCCACCTGCTTTAATACAAAGCGGAATGAATCAGGCATTCAGTCAGTCTCAGTCTCCTTATTTATATGAATAACCGTAACGAATAATGAAATCATTTTAAAAATTTTAAATTAAGGAAAAAAATAAATGAAAATTAAATCAATATTAATAATTGTATTCACAGTATTAATCACTGCATCATCCTTTGCGCAGCAAAAAGGAAAATATCTTGCTTCAATATACTACAATATGTCATTTCCTGTAGGAAGAACGAGTGATTTCATTGATGCTCCGAGCTTTGCAGGAGTTTCATTTGACGGTAAACAATTCATCAGCAATAATACAGCTGTTGGTCTGTTATTCGGATGGAATGTATTCAGTCAAGAAAACGACGGACTTCAAACCTTTCCAAACGGCGCTATCTACGGAAATACAGCATCATATGTTAATGCTTTGCCATTCTTAGCAAGTGTAACTTATTTCCCGAACACAAGCAGAAGCGCTAAGACAAAATTCTATATGACCGGATATGTTGGAGCATATAATATGCTTACTCAGGTTTCTATCGGAGTTTCTGAACTGGAAAGCAATAACTGGCATTTCGGTATGGCTCCTGAAATCGGTGTTTACTATCAGGCAGGAAGAACCACTAATCTTACTTTAAGCACAAGATATAACTATGCATTCAGTTCGGGTGAAGCAGTCAACGGAGACAGCGGAAATGAGCATTCATGGATTAATATCAATCTCGGTATTGGTTATAACAGCTGGTAGAATAATATTTATAAGTATATAAGATTTAAAAAATATATATAAAGTGTGATGCTGAATAAGCGTCACACTTTTTTATTTAATAGTCAGAATAAAATTACTAAATAAAACTACTATATATTTACATCAAAACATTATCCGCTATTTATTCAGACCGAGCGAAAATATATCCGAATAGAAAGATACTATAAGTGAAAGCCCCAGCAGTCCGATTACAATTGCAAGTATAAATGTATAGGAAATTCTCTTTTGTACTCCCTTAACGCGAAGCGCGTGTAAGATTAGCTGATGCTGAATTGAGAATAAAAAAATGTACGCTGTACCTATAAAAACCAACCAGAACCCGACATTCTTTGAGGAAATGTTGGAAATTCCTTTCAATACTTCTGTTGATTTCAGATCCTGAAAGAACTTGGCAATAGTAAATCCAAAGCTTATCAATGAAACTGAAGTTCTGATAGATGCCATCAAAGTCCTTTCCTGAGCCAGTATGGTTCTTTCATAAGCAAGCATATCAGTTGTCTTTAAATCACTTTGAATCTGATCTTTTGGATCAACCATATATTTTAAAAGTTTGAATTAATAAATTAATCTTCCTAAAAAATCTGACACCTCGCAGGACAGACTTACATTTCCGTACTTCTTCAGAAAATGTCTCTGCTTTATGCTGGGCAAAATGTCTGACCTGCTGCCTCCTGATGTCATAAAAAATTAATCAGAAATCTATAATTGAAATAAATGAGATCCTGTTGGCATCACCGCTTTGATTATCCTTATTGATTCTTTTCCCGTAAGAATATTCAATTCCGATGTTAAGTGTCTTTGCAAAATACATGAAAAAATTCCCTGAGGCATAGTAGCTTACTTTGAAGGCATCTCCGGGTTGAGAATCTATATTTACTATTCTCGTTATACCGGCAGTTAAATCATTTGAAAATATTTTCCCCCATTTAAAACCTGTAGAAATATAGCCTCCGTATGTATTCAGTGCTTTAAATGTATTATCTGAATAATCATATACAACATCAAGTCCCTGACCTGTCAGAGATTTTACATATCTTGCGATTCCCTTGCCTCCATAGATCTGATACATCAGATTTGTTTTCTTAAATATTTTTAATTTTCCGCTGAAGAGTCCGCCGAATCCGGGAATGATCTGTATCGCTCCGCCGGGATCCCTTACGGAAATCCCCCTGAAAACTGATGCGAGCTGCATGTGCCCCCAGCTGTCTGATGAAAAATTAATGTTTGAAGCAACATCAGGAAAGCTTTGAAATACAGTTTCCAGATCAATTGTATCCGGTTCTGTAACATTAGGATCAGGAGTCTCAACTGATACCGCCCATCGTATAATTTTTTTCTTCGGCGGCTGGAATCTTATCTGGACTGACCGCTGATTCAGGGAGCTGTTCGGACCGTCCCGGTCAACTTTATTCGGTATTGCATCTGCATCCCCAAATACTGAACGCGCCTTTCCCAGCAGAAAGCTTTTAATTACTCCGTATGCCTGCCTTATTCTCAGGCTGTTATTTTTACCCAGAAAATCAGTTTCCAGTTTTGCAAATATAATCCCAAGACTTGTGAGCTTCTGGGCTTCTAACCCGAACCTTGTCTGATATGCGCCAATGAAAAATCTCCCGTCTCCGGAATTATCATTGCCTACAGGAATTTCATATGTGTCAAAAGTTTCTTCGGACTGAAGCCCGTTAATATCATAAGCTCCGTTTAGTCTGATCGAAGCTTTTAATACAAGATAAGATCTGCCGCTGTCGGCAATTATAAGGAATCCTTTTCCGTTTGGAAGCTCATTCGGCTCAATATCCTTTATGTAAACTGAATCAGCTGTAAGGTTAAGGGAATCCATTTGGGAATATGATTCCCCTGTTAACATAAATAAAAATATAAAAATGAAAATGAGAAAAAGGCTGGAGTTCAAGTTATTTAATTTTTATTGCAAAATAAACTTTTTCTTTTTTTAATTACACTCTATTTTTAATATTATTACGTTCGGAAAGACACTTAAACAGCAGCAGGTAAGATATTCTTGTCTGCTGCTAAAATAGTATAAAGTATTTCAAAAGGCAGACTGAAAAGCCAGACCAGCAATATGAATTACATTTTTGAAAAGTATCCATGCAGTATCAGTTACTAATACAGTCATCATTTTTTATCAGTGATTATAATGTTTGAAATGGAATTAAATATTGTTAATTTGCTGTCAAATAAATTTTTTAACTTCTTAATTTACAATCCGGTTAATGTCATTAAAAAACTTTTTCAGTTTCAGTTTAAAAATGATTAACTTGAAATATATATACAACTGAACGTAAATATTTTAATACCCTCTGAATTAATATTAAATTCTGTTGATATAAATGTTTCAGAATAACAATTTCAAATATGACTACTTCTGAAAATGCTAACATTTCTGAATCTAAAAGATCTATTGTAAATTCGGCTGCTAATACAGCATTAACAGTACTCCACTTTAACGGAGTTACTGCCATGGCTGAAAAAGCATTCAATAACATTATCTTTAATTCCGGAATTACAGACGTTGATATTGTCTGGCGTTTTGATAATATAATCGTAAGTTACAAAGTTGACGGTCAATCCGCAATCCTGCTGAAACCCATCATATCAGTAGGAACATCCTTGAACGGTCTTTATGAAGTAATGGAATTTTCAGAGGACGTAAAAAGCGGAAAGATCCCGCATGAAGATATTGATACGGAGCTGAAAAAAATAATTGAAATGCCGCTTATTCATAAGCGTATAGTTTATATAATATTAGACGGGCTTGCTGCTGCATTTTATTTGAAATTTCATCACGGAAGTTTGGAAAGCATATTGATTGTATTTTTTGCTGCAATGGTTGGTGAAACCGTCCGGTACAAGCTTCAGTCAATGGATGTTCCGGGAAACCGGATAATGTTTATATCAGGTTTGATCTCTGCAGGTATTGCAAGCATAATTTTGCACAGCGGGCTGGGAACTATAGAGATCACTACTTTGATTGCATCTGTTATTTATTTAGTGCCGGGTCTCAGAATGATCAACGGATTCATAGACCTGACAAGTTTAAAATATACAATTATAGGTATGCAGAGAATAATTAATGCCCTTTATTTATTGATGATCCTTGCTGTAGTTATTCTGATCGCATTTACATTTACAAATTTATAAAATTTAAAAATTAATTTTCCGGGAGTAAAAATGAATCTCGAAAGCATTCTTCTCGACGGTTTGTGGTCGGCATTATTTGCAACTGCAATGAGTATAAGGAATTCTACTCCTTTCAAATATATCATTCCGACATTCATCAGCAGCGTCATTGCAGTTATCACACGCGACATTCTGCAGCAATATGGAGTAAGTACAAACTGGTCAACACTTTTTGCCGCTTTTATGATAGTGATATCAGCAGGATTAATTATAAGAAGTCAGAAGGTGCCGCCTGTCGTAATGGTCTGTGCAGTTTTGCCGCTGTGGGCTTCAGTGTCAATGTTCAGCATGCTGAATGATCTGCGGAAAGTTTCTCTTTTAAGCGGTGACGAACTCAACAAAGCCGCCATAGATCTCACGGCAAATATTGCAATAGTTTTCGTTATCACAGTTTCAATAGCTTTGGGATTCGCAGCAGGACTGTCATTACTAAGACTGGTCTTCCGGAGGGAATCGCTCAGGGATTCTATAATTGATCTGAAAGAAGATGTGCCGTTTAAAGTATAAAAAGTATTGAGTAGCAGGTAGTGGGTCTTGAGT
>CAZLOL010000091.1:0-13836 GCA_964561045.1 uncultured Ignavibacteriaceae bacterium
ATAAACTCAATAAACTCAACAAACTCAACAAACTCAACAAACTCAACAAACTCAATAAACTCAACAAACTCAACAAACTTAACGAACTCAACAAACTCAACAAACTCAACAAACTTAACAAACTTAACAAACTTAATAAACTTGATAAACTTGACAAACTTTACAAACTTGACAAACTCAACAAACTTGACATGATTGATTTCTTATTAGACATAATGCGTATTGATTCAACTTCCGGAAAGGAAGCAGAGCTTGCAAAATATATCTCTGAAAAATACAAACCTTCGGATGCTGAAATCGAGATTCATGAAACGGATTATAAAAGACTGAATGTATTTTTTAAATGGGGTGAGCCGAAAGTAATATTTAATTCACATCTTGATACTGTTCCTCCGTATATCCCTCCTTCAAGAGAAGATGATATTATAAAAGGACGCGGTTCCTGTGATGCTAAAGGACAGGTCGCATATTTGTTTGAAGCTTGCAAGGAACTGCACAGTGAAGGATACAGTAATTTCGGAATGCTCATGACTTGCGGGGAAGAAGACGGTTCGCAGGGAGCAATGAAGGCTAATGAAATCATTAAAGGATGTGAACTTATTATCATAGGCGAGCCGACGGAAAACAAGCTCATAAAAGCTTCTAAAGGAAATATCTGCCTGAAATTTACTTTCAGAGGAAGGAGCTGTCATTCTGGATATCCGCATCTCGGTGACAATGCAATTGATCGCATGTTTGCTTTCATTAAAAAGCTGGATGAAAAAGATTTCGGAGAAGATCCGGTGCTGGGAAAGACAGAATATAATATTGGAATGCTCAGATCTGATAATGCGCATAATGTAGTTTCTGAACTTGTCACAATGAAGGTCTTTTACCGCACAACTTTTAAGTCCGAAAATAAAATCATAGATTACTTAAAAAGCATTATTGATGATAAAACGGAAATGGAAATTCTTTTTATACACAATCCGGTGAACTTTCTCACTGTGGATGGTTTTGAAACAGGTATTGTATCTTATGGAACTGATGCCCCTTCCTTTAAAAGCATAAAGAACAAAATTCTTTACGGACCCGGAAATATTCTCGATGCGCATACAGAAAATGAGTTTATTAGAATTAGCGACATGCATAAGGCTGTTGAGGATGTGAAGAAAATTTATAAGAATATTACAGGAGTGTAAGTTGATGGTTAGTAGTTAACAGAGTAAAATAATTAAAATCTTTTCATGAGCATGAAAGATAATTTGATAGATTTACAATACAATTCGTTTATTTTATATTTGAATCAGAAGTAATTTATTTCATCAGACATAATGTATTGAGAGTTTAACTTAAATTGATTGACGGAAAATCTGTGAGTCATGAAAAGTATTTTAATCATATTGACTGCTTTTTTCAGTACAGTCGTTTATTCTCAAAGCGGCTGGTTTACACAATACAACGAACCTTCTGTCACAATTCTGGATCTGTATTTTATAGATGCAAATACCGGCTGGGCTGTTGGCTATTCAGGGATAATCCTCAAAACTACTGACGGCGGGAATAACTGGATACATCATGATATTAGTCCGGATTATCAGCTTTCAACCGTAAAATTTGCAAATGAAAATTCAGGATTTATAAGCGGCATTAGTTATGACGGGGATTTTCACCCTTATTTATTCAGGACAACTGACGGAGGTATTTCCTGGAACATATCCTTTCAGAATTTTTCAGAAGGCGGTACTATCAGCGGTATCAGCTTTCCCGATGAAAATACCGGATTTTTCGGAATTACATTTTCCGGAACCGGTCATATCTACAAAACCACTGATTCCGGAGTTAACTGGACTTTGGTGAATGCAAACTTAGGTCAGGCTTATGGTGTCAGTGATATATTTTTTAAGGATGCTGAAAAAGGATATGCCTCGCTTTATAAAACTATAAATCAAAATTCACCTATCATTAATACTGTTATAAAAACAACAGATGCAGGGAACTCCTGGTTTGAAATACACAGAGATACTGTCCCATATTCAAATACAAACTTTAACCGGAAAATAATTTTCTTTAATGACAATACCGGTTACCTGCAAAGGGGGGATTTATATAAAACCACAAACGGAGGAATGAATTTTATTTCTAAGGCAACAGGTTTTATTAACTCTTATTTCTTTACAAACACTGAAACAGGCTGGTGCTCGGGATATAACGGGAAAATTATAAAAACAACTACAGGCGGAAATTCGTGGTTACCGCAAAATATTAATCCCAATTCAGATTTGTTTCCTGTTTTCTTTGTCAATCCCGGTACAGGATGGGCCGGTGGTTATATCAGAAATAACGGAGGAGGCCTGATTGTTAAAACCTATACGGGAGGGATCAATCCGGTTTCTTTATCGGGAGAAAATATTGCAGGATATGAATTATTTCAAAACTATCCTAACCCTTTCAATCCTTCTACAAATATTAAATTCAGTCTGAATTATACGTGTAATATTACTTTGAAGGTTTATAATGTTCTCGGAGCTGAAGTGGCTGTTCTTGCTGATGGAATCCGAACTGCAGGATCCTATAATGTGAAGTTTTCCTCTGATAGATATAATCTTCCTTCCGGAATATATTTCTACACTTTGAAGTCCGGAAATTTCCGTGAAACAAAAAAATTTGTTCTGAATAAATAACAGTAAGTAGTTAAGCACTATCAATTAACAGTATCAAACTAAAACTGCATGTACTTACTTTCGATCTTCATTAAGATAATGAGGTTTTAAAATAAAAACCAATCACCCTCTGAAAAGACAACCAAAAATTTCTTAAAAACTTCGTGTCATTATTGTAAAACATCTTTTGTATAAAAACCGGATAAATTCGAAGGTGGATCCCCGCAATTGTTAAACGGGGATGACAACTTCGTGAATTTATTTTATCAAAATTTTCTACTAACTACTAACTACTAACTACTAACTACTAACTACTAACTACTAACTACTAACTACTTAAGGTCTTTTTACACTCACAAACTTTGCTGTGTTATTATAAGCAATTATTTCATCTGACAGATCGGTGATTTTATCGCCATTGACATCGGTTACGGCATTTCCCGAAACAAAGTCAGTAGCATTATTAAATACCTGGATAATATCCGTCAGATCAATATTTTTACTTTGATCCACATCCCCGCTGTATATGCAGTACTTCAGACCTTTACGCACAAGATTATTGCCGTATGCTTTGGAAGGCGAATTAGTAAAATCATAAGAATAAACGCCGCCGGGAGCAAATACTTCTCCTCCGGTTTTGCTCCATGTTTCCAGACTGTTTCGGTGTCTAAGGCAGATATAATAAGTGCCGGCCGGGACATTGAAAAATCTGAAATTCCCGTTGAAGTTTACTGAATCAATATTTGAACTGGCTGAATCTATGATATTAAACGGCGCGCTTATGCTTCTTACGTATGCCTTCACCGTGTCATTCATAGTGAGCTTATTTATTAATGTATCATAAAGTCCTTCCATAATGATCTTTGCATTAAAAATCAAAACTCCTTCGTCTTTATAAGTTCTGTAGGTATACTCATCCTGCGGCAGGGATATTTCCAGGGCTATGGCTCCGGAAGGAGTCACTTCAGTTATGGCCGGTGATGTTGCGCCCCAGGATATAAGCGTATTCCCGTTATGTAGTCTCTGCGCATTTCCCATTGCAAAGCCGAAAATATCCGGAGTTCTTCTGAACTGCCATATAAGTGTTGCTGTCTTATTAACTTCGTCGAGTTTATATTCAACTGCTCTGGAATACGGAGGTGAATGATAATTGCCGTTGTCAAACAGCGTTATATTGCCATTGGCAATTCGTCTGATATCATGCTGATAGCTGAATCCTGCCGGATCATTGACAAATGTAAACTGATTGCGCGGTCCGCCGAGACGCCATATAATATTTCCAGTCGTGCGGCTTATCTTTGTGATCTCGCTGAAATGCCTTGTAGATATCATGAGGTTGCCGTCGGTGTCAAGTTCAATTGCATTACCGTGAACATAATCTACTACTGCTGCCGTATAGTCGACGTGTGGCGCATCAGTAAGTATGAAATGATCCCAGCTTCTCCACTGAAAAACGACGTTCTTGTTTTCATCCAGCTCCTGTATGATAAGACCTATCACAGTTGCATTAGGATTACCGCCCGGAACCACCTGACTCATATTCATAATCTGCCTGTCATAGCTCATTAAAAATGCATGACCGTTATTCATGATCTTCAGTTCATGTTCATCAGTAGGATATCCGTTTCCGCAGGTAAAGCTGTCCACAATATTGTAATTAAGATCCATCGCATAGAATTTGTGATTTATATTATATGTAAGCAGTCCGTTGGGCTGTTTTTTGAAATCCAGTGCATAGTAATTCATCTGCCTTGAGAAAGATATATTTCCTGCATTGTTGGATTTGATCAGATACGGAGTGTAGGGAATATCCAGATACGGAAAGTTACTCAGGTATAAATTTCCCGGAGACGGATTATTGGAAATATTAACTGTCAGAGACGGAATAGTGGAAGAATCTGAATTCTCTTTCAAACCGGCATTTGCTGATTTTTCAATTTCACGCAGAATGCTGCTGCTGAGGTCTGTCCCGGCTTTGCGGATCTGTGTATGAAATGTATAGGTCAGCCTGTTGCCGGATCCAGGTATGTTTTTAAGAGAATTTACTTTTACTTCAACCTTCTCATTAAAAGCGAAAGGAACATCGGGTTTGAAAATAATTTTTTTTCTGTCTGAGGTAAGGATCGTTTTCCCTGTATGTATTCCGCTTAATTCCCCCCGGACGTTTATTACGGAATTAAGGTCAGCACTTTCCAAAACTTTATCGAATCCGATAATTATACCGGTCTCGATATTAACAAGCTTTGCATTGCGGACAGGATCAACGTATACAATTTCTGCATACGATTTAAAACTAATGCATAGAAATAGAATTGCCCAAAGCAATTTTGCTTTTTTCATTTTTAGATATCTTTAATTAATTAAAAAATTATTTAAGATAGATCGAACTGTGTTGTTTGGGGATACAGATATTAAGAAGTGAGTTCTTACAAAGTTACAAAAAATTTGATAAGATAAAAAGTTAATTTATTATTGAATTGTTTTTTATATCCATTTCTGTCCATTATGTTTCAGGAAGCAGAACTTTTTAAAATAATTCCTGAATCAAAACAATTTCATTTGAAATCAAAACAGCGCTTTGCAGAGACGACCAAATTGGGCGTCTCTGCACCCGCTCGTAAGACAGGCAGATTTTTCCTTACACCATTGCTGAGAATTTCTTACGGTAATTTTTCAAAGGCGGGTTTGTTTTTCAAAAAATAAAATTGATTAAATTCCGGATTTAACTATAAGTAAAAACGGCTTCTAAATATATTTTGGACATTAATGCATTTTCAAAAGATTCTGATCAAATCTCATTTTGGTTTTTCTTAATTAATTAATTGATATAGTTTAATTATCTTACTGAAAACCTGATGGCAAAATCCGAAATTAAATATCAGATACCTTTTAAGAAACTCCTTGAGAATTTCAGAACGGAAAAAATTCCGAATAATATTCTTGTATCAGTTAAGGAAAAGGTTTTGCTTGATGAGCTTATAAGTGTAATTTGTGAGAACTTCGGCGGAAAAAATTTTAATACGAAAGATAATCTCATATCATTCAGTGCTGAAGACAAGCAGATGGATAATGTGCTCAATGAATGCAGCAATATCGGTTTGTTTTCAGAAAAGAAAGTAGTCGTACTTAAAAATGTAAAGAAGCTTTTAAAAGATGCAAAACTCTCTCTTATAGATTATCTAAAGCGGCCAAATCCTGACAGCTGCCTGGTAATGGTCACGTCAGATGATGAACTGGCGGTTGAGAAAATTTTTTTATTTGATCCCAAATCGGGCACTGAATCTGCGGCGGAAAACAAAAGAACATTTGAAAATTCCGTAAAAGTCTATCAGATAGGTGAATTTTCCGAGCAGGAAATAATTAAATGGATAGAGAATAAATTTGAAGGCTATAAGATCAGCAGTGATACCATAAAGCATTTTCTGCAGTTCACTAATTATTCTTTCGATGAAATTCTTTCAGAGATCGAAAAACTTAAAACATTCTGCTGGTTAACAAAGGAGGTGACAGCTGATTCTGTTAATCTGTGCAACGGCATATCCAGAGATTTCAACGAGACGGATTTTATAAAAGCCATAACTGAACGGAAAATGGATGATGCGCTGAAGATCTATGATCACATTGCGCTTAAAAAAGATTCGGAAGTTTATCTTGTATTTTTAATGAACACGGCATTTATTACAATCAATAAACTGTTCGATCCGAAAACCGCAAAGCTCGACGGTTTTATGCTGAAAAAAGAACTGAAGCTGTGGTTTCCTGATCAGGAACAACTGATACCGTATTACAGGAATTTCAGGAGTTCCATTTCTCAGGAAAAACTCAGATCAGCATTTGAACATATTTTTAAGACAGATAAACTATTAAAGACTTCAGGAGGGGATAAGAAAACAATGATGATCTCTCTGATAAAAAATATATGCAGTTTGTGATATTTAATCCGGAACAAAATTTAATTTACTAAGTTAACATAATAAGCGTAGATGTCAGGCAAACCGACACCTGATCAAAATTATAAAATACTCACGGACGAAGAGCTTATATTAAGATTTCAGAAAGAAGATATTAATGCTTTCAATGAGCTGGTTCACAGATATAAAGACAGGATCGTTAACTTTTTATACAGGTACACCGGAAGCCGTGAAGAGTCTGAAGATATTGCACAGGAATCATTCCTGAGATTATATAAGTCAAAGCATTTATATAAGGAGTTTGGAAAGTTCTCTACATGGTTTTATACAATCGCGATCAACCTGGCTAAAACTAATCTGCGGCAGAAGAGAAAATACAACGCAATTTCAATTAATAACTATGATGAAAATGAAGAGAAGGATTATGAACTCACCGCAAATGTCATTGCTCCCGATGAAAGCGCAAATGCCGGAAATGAACATTATTTCATTCAAAAGGCGATTGACTCGCTAAATGTAAAATTCAGAGAAGTGGTAATTTTAAGAGACATACAGGAACTTGATTATGAAGAGATTGCCAGGATCACGGATCTTCCTCTCGGAACAGTCAAATCCAGGATCAACCGCGGTAGGGAATGCCTTAAAGAAATGCTTGAAAAGATCTATAAACCGGTAACAGCAAAGAATAAAAATTTAAAATTATAATTGGATAAAGAAGAAAAACATACTGATATCCGTGAAAAATTAAGGAATCTTGAACAGGTAAAAGCCGGTGAGAATTTTGTACATAACCTCAATAGCCGGATCGTCGAAATAGAAAGTGAAAAAAGAAAAGTTCACGAAAAAAAATTTGATGAATCAAGAGGCGGATTCTTAAGAAACCTGTTCGGTAATATGCAATACCCCTGGCTGGTGCCCGCCGCAGGTTTTACAATTCTGATTTTCTTCATATTTTATGTTACATACCTGAGCAAAAATGCCTCTGAAAATATCAATGATCCTTTATCCCGAAATAAACAGGAGACAGCGGAACAAAAAAATATTCAATCCGACAAAAATCTTTCAGCAGATAAAGAAATTCCGCGTGTTACCGATTCCGGTAATACTAATTCAGAAAAAGAAAAACTGAAGGGAAGCGATATTGCAGGAGATATGAAAACGGAAATTAAGGATAATCAACCTTCACCGGTCACAAGCTATAAAACGGAATCAGAAAGAGGAGGGACAAGGATAGATAAACAGGAAATGAAATCAGTTACACCCGGGATCTATGATAACTCTGCTCCAAAAGCAACAGATGACATGAAAGATCAGGCAGGAAATGATTCAGAGACAGGCAAATCTGAAAATAACGGAATGATCTCTTCAGAACAAAAGACGGCAGAATCACCGGAGGTGAGCCGGTCATCAGTTTTAAGTGAGTCACAGATTCAATTAGATCAAAGTGAAAATCTGAAGTCAAAGAAAATCAGCAATGATTCCTTAAAGAAAACACTTAATGAAAAACTGAAGAAAGTAAACAGTGAAAGTCTTGAAAAACTCAGGGAAGAAATAGAAAAATAGTATAAATCAGTCATAATCTTTAAACATATAAACTTATAATTTTGTACACATCAAAAATCAATATATCCATCAGGAAAACCATTCTGGATCCTCAGGGAAAGGCAGTTGAACATTCGCTTAAATCCCTGGGCTTCGATCCCATAGAGGATACGCGAATCGGAAAGTACATTGAGCTGAAGATCAATGTAAAAACAAAAAAGGAAGCCGAAAAAATTACCGATGAAGCCTGCAGAAAACTTCTTGCAAATCCGGTAATGGAAGATTATATATTTGAAGTATTTAAAAACGGAGAAGGAAAATAATGTCATCAGTAAAAGCAGGAGTAGTGGTTTTTCCCGGTTCAAACTGTGATCACGATGTTTATAATGTCTTGAAAAACATTATGAATACAGATACAAAATTTCTTTGGCACAAAGAAGGAAGCATTGGAGACAGAAATCTGATAATCCTTCCCGGCGGTTTTTCTTATGGTGATTATCTGAGATGCGGGGCAATAGCGAAATTTTCTCCGCTGATGAGCGACATAATCAGATTTGCCCGCAAAGGAGGAGTGGTGATCGGCATCTGCAACGGCTTTCAGGTACTTTGTGAAACCGGCCTGCTTCCCGGAGTTTTGATGAGAAATGAAAATTTAAAATTCATTTGCAAAACAGTTACATTGAAAGTGGAAAATAATAAGAGTATTTTTACCGGCGAGTATAAAATAAAAGAAGAAATAAACATTCCCGTAGCACACGGCGACGGTAATTTTTATTGTGATGATGAAACTCTAACGGAACTTACAGGTAACAATCAGATCCTGTTCAGATATACTGAAAACCCGAATGGTTCTGTTGACAATATAGCGGGAATACAGAATGTAAAGAGAAATGTTTTTGGCATGATGCCTCATCCGGAAAGAGCGTCTGACGATATACTTGGAAATACTGACGGGGAAAGATTCTTTAAAAGTGTTGTAGAAAGTATAAATTAAAATTATTTGTAAAATAATCCCGATAAAAGCGGGAAAGGAGCAATCAAAATGTTTGGATTAGGCACTCCGGAAATTATATTAATTGCTATTGTGATTCTGGTTTTATTCGGTGCAAAAAAAATCCCGGAACTGATGCAGGGACTGGGAAAGGGCATTAAGGAATTTAAAAAAGCATCATCTGATATTGAAAAAGATATAACATCAGTTGATGACAAAGATAAAACAGTAAAATAAAGATTGTAAATTGTCTGATAAAACTGTCGTTTTGAGTTCAGTTAAACCTTGGATTCAAAATGACATTCTTATTTTAACAGTAAAATCACTTCAATGAACATCATTCCAAAAGATTATAAAGAGATAAGATCTCTGATTGATAAAGGACAGCTTACATGCGAAAAGCTTATACACATGTATCTGGAGAATATACATGAACAGAAAGATCTTAATGTGTTTATCACTTTGTTTGAAAAAGAATCAATAGAAAGAGCGAAAGAAATTGACAAAAAAATCGCCGGCGGAAAGGCAGGAAAGCTGGCAGGCGCAGTTTTTACAATTAAAGATGTCATTTCCGTAAAGGATGCTTTGCTTACATGCGGATCAAAATTGTTAAGCAACTTCGAATCTATTTATAATGCAACTGTCACGGAAAGATTATTGAGCGAAGATGCAATAATCATAGGTAAGGTCAATTGCGATGAATTTGCAATGGGTTCTTCAAATGAAAATTCTTTTTACGGACCGGTTAAAAATCCGTTTGATAAAACAAGAGTACCCGGAGGTTCCTCCGGAGCAAGCGCAGTATCTGTTGCTGCGAACATGTGCCTGATGTCACTCGGTTCAGAAACAGGCGGATCAATTAGGCAGCCTTCTTCTTTCTGCGGTGTAACCGGACTGAAAGCCACTTACGGAAGGATCTCACGATTCGGTCTTGTAGCTTTTGCCTCTTCATTTGATTCAATCGGAATATTCGGAAACAATAATTACGATATAGGCATTGCGCTGGAAGTTATTGCCGGATTCGATGAAAGAGACAGCACATCTTCTGATAATAAAACTGACCGTTATTCTGAATTTTCCGGTAAGAGATTCAAACCGGAAGAAATAAAGATCGGAATCGCAAAAGAATATTTTGAAGAAGGGCTTGATGAAGAAATCAAAACCTGCATATTAAACAAAATAGATGCTCTTAAACAAAGAGGATTTAGCGTAAAGGAGATCTCGCTTCCGAGTTCAGGATATGTGATCCAGACCTATTACATACTTACCTGCGCTGAAGCATCCAGCAATCTTTCGCGTTTTGACGGAGTCAGATACGGAGTCAGGGCAGAAAATTCAGATGTGCTGGATGACATGTATGTGAATACAAGATCGGATGGATTCGGAGAAGAAGTGAAAAGAAGGATCATGCTCGGGACATATGTGCTATCTGCCGGTTATTATGATGCATATTACAGGAAAGGACAGAAAGTAAGAAGACTTATAATGAAAGATTTTGAAAAAGCGTTCAGTGAAGTTGATTTTATAATCTCTCCGACCACTCCTACAACTGCGTTCCGCCTGGGTGAAAAAATTGATGATCCTCTTTCAATGTATCTTAATGATATTTATACAGTATCTGCGAACCTTGCGGGAATACCTGCTATTTCAATACCGGCGGGTTTTGATAAAAATAATCTTCCTTTTGGAATACAAATAATGGGGAAAAAATTTGATGAACTGGGACTGCTTAGAATGTGGAATGAAATACAATCAGATAAATAAACAGTCAGATCAATCGAAAACTTTATTAAAGCCGGAAAAATCAACCGATCATTATCTTTTTAAACTAAACTCAAATCTTGTTCCTTTATTCTCTTCACTTTCGACTCTGATCTGACTGGAGTGCGCTTCCAGAATATGTTTAACAATAGATAATCCAAGTCCGCTGCCACCTACATCACGGGAACGAGTTTTGTCAACCCTGTAAAATCTTTCGAATATTCTTGGAAGATCTTTTTTAGGAATACCTATACCGTTATCTTCTATATTTATGATAACTTCTTTTTCTTTTACATCCAGTGAAATTTTTACGAAACCGTTTTTCGATGTGTATTTGATCGCATTGTCAATCAGGTTTACTAATACCTGTTTCAGTCTTTCTTCATCACCGAAGACGCTTACATCATCAGTTTCGGAAGAATTAAATTCTATTGAAACATTTTTAATTTCAGCCAGGGCATTAAGTTCGTCTATTGTTTTGAGTATTGTATTGGATATTCCGAAATAGCGCCGGCTCATTTTTACTCCGGTCTCGAATTTGGAAATAGTAATAAGATCATCAACCAGTTCTTTAAGTCTTCTTGTCTGATTGAAAGCGCGGGTAATGAAATCAACATTTACTTTCTCATCATTGATAGCACCATCCAGCAATGTTTCCAGAGAAAGCTGAATTGCAAATATCGGGGTTCTCAGTTCATGAGCAACATTACCCATGAATTCGTTTCTGTTTACTTTAAAAATTTTTGCTGTTGAAAGTTCGTGCATTGTTCTTTTCGCAATCAGATACAATTCTTCTGTAATGTTATAGATTTCCTTATTTAAAACTGAACCGGTTTTGAGATTGTTAAGCTCATCAATAAGTTGATCAAGTTCTCCGATCTTCTTATCGAACTGATTATACTCATCAGATTCTTCCCGAACCTTGAGTTTATTTGAAAAATAAGATAATTGTTTTAAAGGAGAGTTTATTTCAATATAAATAAAGAGCATGCAAAAGATGTAAAAAACGATGGAAGCAGAAGTTGTGTACAGCAGTGTTTCATTTGATACGTCAGCTATTTGTAGTAAAAAAATAATAAGTATCAGAAGAACAGCAAAAAAAAGAACAGAAAATTTAGTCAGAAGATTAACTCTTTTCATTTACAGAGTCATTAATAATAATTATTTCGGATCCTTGAATCTGTACCCCAGACCTTTAATTGTTTCAATGTAATCTGAATATTCACCGAGTTTTTCACGAACCTTTGCCACGTGAACATCCACAGTCCGGTCGACCACATAGATATTCTCCCCCCATATCTGATTCAAAAGTATCTCTCTTGAATAAACCTTTCCTCTGTTTGATAACAGAAAATGTAAAAGCTGAAATTCTTTTTTGGGAAAGAATATTTCCTTTTCATTTATCCGTACACTGTGACTTGAACTGTCTATCTCGAGGTTTCTGAATTTAACGTTTTCCTCAAGCTTAAGAGGTTTTTCATAATCTCCGGAAGTCCTGCGTATTACTGATTTGATCCTTGCAAGTACTTTTCTGGGTGATATAGGTTTACTGATATAATCATCAGCGCCTATTTCAAGTCCGAGTATTTCATCAATTTCATTTTCTTTAGCAGTAAGGAAGATCACAGGAATCTTTGAAGTAACAGGATTATTCTTCAGCTGTTTACAAACTTCAAAACCATTCAATTCAGGCATCATGATATCAAGCAGGATAAGATCCGGAATGTTCCCAGCTATCTCAAGAGCTTCTTTACCATCCTTTGCGGTTAAAACTTCAAATTCATTTTCTCTTTCGAGATTATATTTTAAGATATCAACGATATCCTTTTCATCGTCAACAACAAGTACTTTCTTTTTCATTTTTGGTTTTTTCATAATCTACGTATTCTATGTTAACAAATCATAAATTTATCATTTAATAATTATTTCCTTGCCTGCTTTTGCAGATTTGTAAACCGCATCCACTATTTCCATTACTTTAAGAGCATCATCTCCGTTTGAAATAATATTATGCTTACCTGCAACCGCTCCGACAAAATGTTTAAGTTCATATTCATAGCTTTTTTTGAAAACATTGGAAGGAGTAACAATTTTTTTTGGGGTAATATTATAAAGTTCTCCGTCCATTCTCTTATAGATCTTAAAAGGATTGATCGAAGAGCTACCTTCTTTACCGTAAACATTGCAATAAAACAATTCACCTTCTCTTAATAAACTCCAGCTGGCTTCGATAGTCAGTGTTGTATTATTTTTAAATTTTATCATTGCAATACTGGAATCTTCAACCGATTTAGTATTATGAAAATAATTCATTGCTGAAACGCTTTTCACTTCAGGAAATCCAAGCAGCCACATGCCGATATCAAGCATTGCTATTCCGTTATCAAGAAAGACACCTCCTCCTGCTTTGTCTTTTTCCAGTATCCATTTTTGATTTGAACTTTGAGGTTTCACCCAGCCTGCCTTGATATAGAACACATCTCCGAGTTCCTTTGCTTTTGTAAAGGTTCTCTGCATCATCATATCGTTTCTGAACCTGTTGTTCATTGCAACCATTATTTTTTTCTTATATAACTTTGCCGCATCTAATATTTCTTTTGCCTCTTTATAATTCCTTGCGATCGGTTTTTCAATAAGAATATCTTTTTCAGCCTGAAGACATTTAATGGAGATATCTTTGTGTACATTAGTTTGAGCCGCTATTATTACTGCGGAAATTTCCGGGTTTTCCTCAAGCATTTTCTCTATATCCTTATAATATTTACCAACATTGTATCTTGATGCAATATTTTTACATTTAGACAGGTCACTGTCACAAACTGCCGTAATCTCTACTTCTTCCATTCTGGAAAGTATCGGCATATGAATAACCTGCGCTATTCCGCCAAGTCCGACAATTGCAAGTTTTACTTTACTCATAAAAATTGAGGGAATTTTAAATTAGGCTTAGATAAAAAAAATGTCAAGACACCCAAATCACATACAAAGA
>CAZLOL010000092.1:0-13828 GCA_964561045.1 uncultured Ignavibacteriaceae bacterium
TTTATAAATAACAGCGTGGAACAGGAATTTGTTAATAAAAATAATCTTGATATGATTGTTATAGATAGTGATGCAAAGAGCCTGATAGGGAAAATGAAGGACTTTAAGCCGGTAAAAGTAAGGAAATGGATGGAATCAGTTAATAGTTAATAGTTAGTAGTTAATAATTGATAGTTTGCGATCAACAAATAACGAATAACAAATAACGAATAGCGAATAGCGAATAACGAATAGCGAATAGCGAATAACGAAAAACGATTAACAAAAAACGAATAACGATTTGAATTTAGAATCATTCAGAAAATATTGTTTATCAAAGAAAGAAGTGACTGAGGATTTTCCTTTCGGGGAAGATACGATTTGTTTTAAAGTTTTAGGAAAGATATTTGCAATTACATCTTATGAAATTCCGCTGAGTGTTAATCTTAAGTGTGATCCAGAGCGCGCAGTAGAGCTCAGGGAAATGTATGAGGAAGTACAGCCGGGGTATCATATGAATAAGAAACACTGGAATACTGTAAATTTCGAAGGGAGAATTTCTGATAAGGAATTGAAATTTATTACAGATCATTCTTATGAGCTTGTTGTAAATGGATTAAGCAGGAAGCAGAAAGAAGATCTGGACAAAGAGAAAAAGTAAAAATTTTTCACATAAATAGTGAACAAAAATCATGAAGAGAATATTAGAGTTAACTTTATTGCCCGAAGATGCATTTGATGATAAAAGATTATCTGAGATAGTCGAAGATGAGTGTGGCATTAAAGGAAAAGATAGTTACGATTTAATACTACTTAAGCGTTCAATAGATGCCCGCAGCAGAACCCCCGTAGTTAATCTGATCATAGAAGTTTATATAAATGAAATCCCCGTTCCAGAACCAATTATCAAGGATAGTTATAACAACGTTACAGGTAAGAAAAAAGTGATCATAGTCGGCGCCGGTCCTGCAGGTTATTTTGCAGCGCTGGAGCTTTTGGAATGCGGTATCAAACCTGTAATTTATGACAGGGGAAAAGATGTACAGTCAAGAAGAAAAGATCTCAGGGAGATACAGCAGTTCAGCATAGTTAATCCTGATTCAAATTATTGTTTCGGTGAAGGAGGGGCAGGAACTTACTCCGACGGAAAGCTTTACACCCGTTCTCATAAGCGTGGTGACATACATAAAGCGCTCAGAATACTCGTTGAACACGGAGCAAAAGAAGAGATACTTATAGATACTCATCCGCATATTGGTTCAAATAAACTTCCCGGAGTAGTTCAGAATCTTCGTGATACAATTCTGCGCTTTGGGGGAGAAATAAATTTTGATTCAAGAGTAACTGATCTTATAATAAAAGATAATTCGATACTCGGAGTGATCGTAAATGAAAAGGATGAATTTTTTGCTGAAGAAGTTATTCTTGCAACAGGCCATTCGGCAAGGGATATTTTTTATCTGCTGAATGAAAAAGGCATACGGATCGAATCAAAACCATTTGCAGTCGGTGTCCGCATAGAGCATCCTCAGGCATTGATAGATGAGATACAATACAAGCAGAATCCAAGAAGTGAATATCTTCCGGCATCAAGTTATAAATTAACGGCTCAGGTTAACGGGAAAGGAGTATTTTCTTTCTGCATGTGTCCGGGAGGATTAATAGTGCCGTCTGCAACAGCGCCGGGTGAAATTGTAGTAAACGGAATGTCAATGTCAAGAAGAGATTCGAAGTTTGCAAATTCAGGTATAGTCGCGGCTATAGACAAAGAAGATCTTTTAAATTATCAGAAGCACGGAGAACTCGACGGACTTGAATTTCAAAAAGAGCTGGAAAGAAAATTCTTTGAAGCAGGCGACGGTTCACAGAAAGCTCCCGCTCAGAGAATGACTGATTTTGTTAAAAGCAGATTATCAGTTTCTTTGGGCGAGACTTCTTATATTCCCGGAATTTACAGTTCATTGTTAAATAACTTATTACCCGGGAAAATATCCGAAAGAATACAGCTTGCTTTGATACAGTTCGGAAAGAAGATGAATGGCTATTTTACGGAGGAAGGATACTTAGTTGGTCTGGAATCCAGAACGAGTTCACCGGTGAGAATCCCGAGAGATAAGGAAACATATGAGCATGTTCAGATCAAAGGACTTTATCCGTGTGGTGAAGGAGCAGGATACGCAGGAGGTATTATTTCAGCCGCGCTTGACGGGCAGAATGTGGCGAAGGCGATCAGTCTAAAAAGTAAATGATACAATATTAGTCTCGATTTTAAAATTTAAATTCAGATAATTTAAGAGTTTTAATTTCTAAAAAAGTTTTTTTGTTTAAACTGACTGGGATAAATTCCCCCACTCTTTCGGCAAAAATAGTAAAAATAATATACAACTTGAGTAATTATGTCTCTTCTGAAAAGGTTTTTAATACAATCATTATTTCAATTCTTTCTCCTATGATTGCGAGTTTGTTTCTAATGCAAAGGATTTATAAGTTCCTTTGATAATTTTTGAATAAAAATTGTTTTACTTTTTTTACGGATAACACAATCTATCCTCATACATTTGTAAATTATAAGTTTAAGAAAGCAACTGTAAATTAAAATTCTGAAGTTATTAAAATGAAAATAAAAAAAGCAACAATTGAAGATCTGGACTCTATTGTTACTCTCTTCGATCTTTACAGACAGTTTTATGAACAACCCTCCGATCCGGAGGCGGCTAAAATATTTTTGTCTGACAGAATTAAGAGTAATGAATCAGTAATATTTCTGGCAGTTGACGAAGATAATTATAAAGGGACGGGCTTTGTTCAGTTGTACCCTTTATTTACATCAGTAGGGATGAAAAGAATCTGGCTGTTAAATGATCTTTTTGTTCATCCTGATCACAGGAAGAAAGGAGTAGCTGAAGCTCTCATGGAAAAGTCAAGAGAGTTTGCAGTTGAAACATGTGCAAAAGGTATAATACTGGAAACACAGAAAACAAATTCGCAGGCTCAGAATCTGTATGACAAATTAGGATATAAAAGAGATAAGGAATGTTTCTACTTTTATCTAGAAACATGAGACGGATATTGAATGCAGGATTAATTCAAAAAAAAGTTCTATGAAAATACTTTTAACAGGAGCTAACGGATACATAGGCAAAAGATTATTGCCCGTGCTAATCGAACAGGGACATCAGGTGATCTGCTGTGTGAGAGACAAAAGCAGGTTTGATAATAAAAAATATTTTGAGGACAATGTAAGCCTGTTTGAAGTTGATTTTCTGAAGAAAGTCGATGTGAATTCGGCTCCGGCAGATGTCGATATTGCATACTTTCTCATTCATTCTATGTCATCTTCCATAAAGGAATTTGAGCAGCTAGAAGCTGAGACAGCTAAGAATCTTTCAGAGTATATTGATAAAACGAACTGCAGACAGGTCATTTTTCTCAGCGGAATATCAAATGAGAAGAAACTATCAAAACATCTTAGTTCAAGAAAGAACGTGGAAGATATTTTGAAAAAAGGGAAGACACCCGTAACTATTTTAAGGGCAGGAATAATTATCGGATCGGGAAGTGCATCATTTGAAATAATCAGAGATCTCGTTGAGAAACTACCTGTGATGATCACTCCGAAGTGGCTTAATACAAGGTCGCAGCCGGTTGCAATACGCGATGTTATAAAATTTCTTACCGGTGTGATACTAAATGAAAAATGCCTGAACAGAACTTTTGATATAGGAGGACCTGAAATATTAACTTATAAAGAAATACTTCTGGGCTATGCCGAAGTTAGAAAACTCAAACGATTAATTATCACGCTTCCCGTGATGACACCACGCTTATCTTCTTACTGGCTTTATTTCGTTTCATCCACATCTTATAAACTCGCTGTTAATCTTGTTAACAGCATGAAAATTGAAATTGTCTGCAAAGATAATGAACTTCAGGAAATACTCGGAATTAAAACAATAGATTTCAAAAAATCAGTCGAACTTGCATTTGAAAAAATAGAACAGAATCTGGTTTTGTCCAGCTGGAAAGATTCTCTTATTACCAGTTCAAAATATAACAGGCTGTCGGAATTTGTAGAAGTACCCGTCTACGGCTGCTTCAGAGATAAAAAAGAAATTGATATTTCCGGCAGATCGGAGCAGGTTCTGGATAACATTTGGTCAATCGGCGGAAACAGAGGCTGGTATTATGCAGATTTCCTATGGAAGATAAGAGGTTATATGGACAAGCTGATAGGCGGAGTAGGACTTCGCAGAGGCAGGACAAATAAAAATATTATTTCTGCAGGTGATGCTCTTGATTTCTGGCGTGTGATCGTTGCTGATAAGGTCAACAAAAGACTTCTGCTTTATGCAGAGATGAAGCTTCCCGGAGAGGCATGGCTTGAATTCAGCATAAAGGAATCTGACTGGAAAGAAATATTAGAACAAACTGCTACGTTCAGACCATACGGGCTTTTCGGCAGGTTTTACTGGTACTCAGTCCTGCCGTTTCATTATTTTATCTTTAATGGAATGATAAGAAATATTTACAATTTTAAGTCTGAGGCATAATAAAAAAACCGATGCAAATGGTACATCGGTTTTAATAAATATAAAAGGTAATTGTTGACTTCAGCTGTTCATATCTGCATTACATTCTTTTAAATTACAAATAATTATTTCTATTATCATTTTACGAGAATCATGGATTTTGTTTCAGAATAATTTCCTGAAGTTAATTTATAAAAATAAATTCCGGATGTAAGGCTTTCCCCTGAAAATGTAACTTCATAATTTCCTGAATTCTGAACTTCATTTACAAGACTTTTAACTTCGTTTCCCAGAGTATCAAATATTTTCAGAGTAATGAAACCATTTTTGATCAGAGAATATCTAATCACTGTACTTGGGTTAAAAGGATTTGGATAATTCTGAAATAATTCGAAATCTCTTTTTACTTCAGTATTGTTTTCGTCAACTGAAATCAAGTTTCCGTTTTCCGTAATTGTAACAGACCTGTTAACAGCTATATTAGTAAAGTACTGATCTGTACCTGCAGGCCATTCAACCTTTATTGAATCTATAACAGATGTATTTCCCAATCCGAAATGCAAGATCAGATTCTGTCCGCAATAGCCAGACTGTCCGTCAACTTCCTGCATCTGCCATACGGGATTTCCGTTTATGACAGTTTTGATCCTTACTTTTACTCCTATGGCTGATCTGTTAGTCTGGGTTCCTTTGCATTTAATGTTTATCCATTTGTTGCTGCTGACCAGCTCATTTTTATACAAAGCATTCTTTTGATTTTCACCGAAAGTATTTGCTGTTGCAATATCCAAATCACCGTCATTATCATAATCGCCCCAGGCAAATCCATATGAATAGCCGGAGTCGTTCACTATTTGACCGGAAGTAATCTTTTCAAATGAAGCCGAACCTGTTTCCTTAAGAAGATTTTTATAAAGTTTATTCACTAGTTTCTGATCATAGTTAGGCGGAACATAAGCCTGTGCAATGAACATATCCAGGTCGCCGTCATTGTCAAAATCACCCCAGCCGGAGCATGAACCGTAGCCGGGATCATTAACCATTGGTCCGTCGGTAATTTGTGTAAAAGTAAAATTGCCATCATTCCTGTATAAGTAGTTCCCCTGACCTCCTCTGTTCGCCACAAGGACATCCAGGTCTCCGTCGTTATCATAATCACCCCAGCTAGCGCTCCATGAGTCTCCGGTCTGTGAAGTCAAAGGAGTATTTGTAACTTTTGTAAAGTAGCCATTGCCGTTATTCTTATACAAATAAGAAATACGTCCTTCCTCTCTGCAGACAAAAATATCAAGATCTCTGTCATTATCAATATCCACCCAGTTAATGCCTCGAGAATTACCGATCTCACTGACAGCAATTCCGGTATCTATTTTTACAAAATTACCGCTTCCTGTATTTTTGTATAAATAATTTCTGTGATTGGTACCGGCGCTGTTGGTCACAAAGAGATCAACAAGTCCGTCATTATCATAGTCTCCCCAGCTGCATGTTTCTGAATAACTCGGATTATTGCACATCACAGCGGAAGATTCATAGGTAAAATTACCATTACCGTCATTGTGATAAAGTAATTTAATTTTGTTATACCAGTTCACAACACAAAGGTCCGGCAGTCCGTCATTATCATAATCACCCCAGCTGCTGCCGTCAGAGGGTAAATTATCGAGAACAACCGGCTGATTAATAATTTTTACAAAAACCCCGTTATCATTTCTGTAAAGATAATTATTCTGTCCGGTATTCAATCCGTTTGAAATAAAAATGTCAAGATCATTATCATTATCATAGTCTATCCAGTTAACGCTTCTTGATGCTCCGCTGTCAGTACTGATGATACTGCCAGTCAGTTTTATAAAATCCTGACTGACCGCCTGTGTTGAAAATATTACAAGGGCTGTAAAAAGGGGAAAAATAATTTTCTTCATAATTCTTAGTTTATATTTTACAAATAATATATTTGTTAATTTATGAATATTAATACGAGTGAAAAACTCCAATGATGCTTAATTCGGAAGTAATTATCTTTTTCAATATTAGAATCCTGAATTACATACGAAAATTTAAATTTGCACATTAAATGCGATTATATTTTAAAAACAAATAATTATCCGGAAAATATTTTCACACTATTTTAATTCTGATGAAGCCTACCAATGAACTATACGACCTGATAAGAACTCTTACCGGAAGTGAGAAGAGATATTTCAAGCTCAATGCTGCAAAGCAGAAGGGAAACAAGATTTATATAAAATTATTTGATGCCGTTGATTCAAAGAAGATCCTTGACGAGAGTGAATTAATAAGGAGATTCAAAAATGAGAACTTTATAAAAAATCTGACGGTCACAAAAAATTATCTTTACAATCTTATTTTTAAAAGTCTTATTTCATATCATGAGAAAAAATCCATTGATGTAAAACTAAGCAATCTGCTATTCAGCTGTAAGCTCATGTTTGAAAAATCATTGTACAGTCAGTTCTTTAAATCTCTAGAAAAGGGGAAAGAGCTGGCATACAGATCCGAAAGATTCAGTTATGTTTTAGAGTTCATTGAGTTTGAGAAACAAATAATGAAAAGGGACAGGATAGGAAAGAAGAACATGAATGAAGTCTATGACGAAGAGCTGGAAGTTCTGGAAATAATCAAGGAAATAAATATATGTAAGAGATCGGTCTCAAACCTGTTCAGAATATTAAGAACCAAAGGAATTATACGAGACAAATCTGATGAAATGAAGATCGATGAAATTATTTCAAAAATAGAATTTGAAACCCGGCCCCGTTCATTGAAAGCAACAGAAAGCATATATCTGGCAAAATATCTTGAGTCCCGGCTAATAGGAAATTATGATAAGGCAATTGAATACTGTGAAAAAAGATTTGAACTTATTTCGGGGAATTCTTTGATTTTTAAAAATCATCTTCTGGATCCCGCTCTGGATTCACTTGATTTCAGTATCTCCTCTGCATTAAGCCTTAAAAATTTCAAGGAAGCCAGAAAACTATTTGTTATATACAAAAAAAATTCCGGGTTTCAGGACAATGAAGGTATTAATTGTAAGATCATTGACTTTGACATAAAGCTTTCTGAAGCAATAGCTTTAAAGAGCAACAGAATATCTGAAGGTCTGATTACGGAGATTGAAAATTTCTTAGCCGGAAACAAAGGGAAAATACTTGTGAATACGGAAAATTATTTTTTTTATAATATTACAAAATACTTTTTCGTAACTGGTAATTTCATTGAAGCGCTCAGGACAATCAACGATCATTTTAGCAGCAGGTATTCCGGGCTTACTCCGGAATTCGAATCATATCTGAAAATTCTTAATGTTATGATCCATTATGAACTCGGTAATTTTAATCTTTTGAAATATCTAATTTCTTCGTCAAAAAAATTTCTTGAAGGTAAGAAAAAACTCTTTAAGTTTGAAAGAGCAGTTATGAATTTTATATCCATTATCATTCAGCCAAAATCATCAAAACATTTACCGAAACTTTTACAGGAATTCAGAAATGAAGTAACTGAACTAAGAAAAGAGAAATACGAAAAGAATGCATTTAAATATTTGGATCTGTCAGAGTGGATTGACGGAAAGATAAAATTTACTGAAAAAATATAATCATCGCCATTTATAATTTAATTAGTCAAAAAAATCATGAAAAACCGCTGGTCATTAAAAAACAAAAAAGCATTGATAACAGGAGCTACACGGGGAATAGGCAAAGCAATAGTAAATGAGTTTCTTGAACTTGGCGCGGAAGTATTCATCGTATCAAGAAATCAGAAAGATATTGATGAACTTATTGAAGTTTGCAGCTCTAAAGGTCATAAAGCGCTGGGTATGAAATGTGATGTGTCTGTTAGTAAAGAAAGACAAGCGCTCCTTCTAAAGCTAAATGAGATGTGGGGTACGCTAGATATATTAGTAAACAATGCTGGAACAAACACAAGAAAGAAGACGCTTGAAAATACTGAAGAACAGTATAGCAGTTTAATCGATCTCAATATGAAATCGGTTTTTGAACTGTGCAGAATGTTTCACCCATTATTGAAAAAATCCGGTGATGCATCTATCGTGAACATAGTTTCGGTAGCAGGAATAACGTCAGTCGGAACCGGTTCTCCTTATGCAATTTCCAAAGCAGGAATAATTCATTTTACAAAATACCTTGCTGTCGAATGGGCGGGTGATTCTATCAGAGTAAATGCAGTTGCTCCGTGGTATATACGAACTTCGTTAACAGAACCTGTTTTAAAAAATCCCGAATATCTTAAGGCAGTATTGGACAGAACTCCGATGAAAAGAATAGGTGAACCGGAGGAAGTTGCAGCTGCAGTTTCATTTTTATCAATGCCTGCCGCATCTTATATAACGGGGGAATGCATTTCAGTTGACGGAGGATTTCTTAAGTATGGGTTTAGTCTCCGGAGTGATTAGAGTGTATAAAGTGTGAGTTTAGTCAGTTCAGTAGTTTTAGATCATTTTATAACAAACAATATTTTTAATTACTGCTGATATTAAAATACTATTTCCTTAAGTTTACAATAAATATAATTTAAAAATAATGAAACAAAGCAAAGACCCATTTAAAGACCTTCACAGATTGCTGGCCAAGAAGGATTTTAAAAGTGAATCGGAATTAAAAGATTTTATGAATTCTATCATGATGAAGCCAATTTCTGAAATTCCTGATGAAGAATTAACCAATGAAGAAAGAGCACAGGATCTGGTAGAAGATTCATATGACCTGCCAATGTTAGATGCTGTTAAGAATATAGAGGCTGCTTTGAATTTAAATCCTGATTGTATTGAAGCTTACGAATATCAGGGATCAGTTCAAAGAAGTGTTGAGTCTGCTTTGTCTTATTATGAAAAAGGAGTTAATATAGGAAAAAGAATTTTCGGCGGAAAATACTTAAAAGAACATAAAGGTCAGTTCTGGGGATTCCATGAGACAAGACCTTTTATGAGATGTATGTATCAATATTCAGATTGTCTTTACAAACTGGGAAAAAAGAATGAGTCCATTTCTGTTTTGGAAGAAATGATTGATTTAAACCCCAATGATAATCAGGGAGTCAGAGACCAGCTAATGCTTTATCTTTTAGAGCAAAATGAGTTTGACAAGTTTAAAAAATATTCGAGAGAATATTCCGAAGACGGAACTGCATTTACACATTTTAACCGCGCACTGTTTGCATATATGAAGGAAGGCGAAAGTGACCGATCCAATGAACTTCTTAAAACTGCAATTGAAGAGAATAAATTTGTTTTACCAATGTTAATATTTTCGAAGTTACAAACAGAAATGCCAAATACTTATGGGATCGGAGATAAGAACGAAGCAAAATATTATTCGGTCTTTGCTCAGAGGATCTGGCAGCAGACTCCCGGAGCAGTAAAATGGCTTATGAAATTCAGACATTGGATTTAATTGAAATTCGAAATATTGATGGGAAATTCAGTATAAATGATTCACAATTCTTGAATTTCAAATACTATATAACGTATTATTAAATTTATCAAAAACAGAAAAGTTAAAGCAGATGGAAGATACGTGATATTACTGCAGAGTAGCGACTGCGATAGCTAAGACGATAGAAGTGCTGATGAAGATTGATAAGTCGTTTAAGAAAGTTGAGGAAGAATTAATAGAATTTTGTAATTAAAAATCATAATAAATTTATAAATCCCAAATCCGAAATTCCAGTTTCCAAATCTAAAACTACGAACTGAATCTTTTCACATCTTCATTCTGCGTAAGCTCCTGAACTGTTCCCATTAATTTTTTTACTATTTCGTTCCCACTTTTATTTATAGTTTCATATTCGTCAGATACCCTGAGTCCGTGAACCTTATTAAGAACAGGAAGCTCTATTGTCTTATCCGTGATCTTTGCTTCGAAGTCTTTTCTGAATTTTCTTACAGCCCATTTCACAGGCCATGCAGCTGCATCTCCAAGTGCGCAAATTGTATTTCCTTCGATATTTTCTGCAACAGAGATAAGCAGATCAAGATCACTCATTCTTCCTTTACCGTCCATTATTCTGTTAAGAACTTTCAGCATCCATCCGCAGCCTTCCCTGCAGGGAGTACATTGTCCGCAGGATTCATGATAATAAAATTTTGTAATGCGTCTTATTACGTCAACTATATCTGTATCTTCATCCATAACAATCACGCCTGCTGTTCCGATAAACGAACCAATAGCTTTCAGACTTTCATTATCCATTCTAACTGTTAGAGCTTCTTCTTTATTAAGCGGTGGCATGGATGATCCTCCCGGTATTACCATTTTAATTTCTTTTCCGTTTTTTACTCCGCCACAGTGAACATTGATCAGCTCAATTAAAGGAATTCCCGTAGGGAGTTCATACACTCCGGGTTTATTCACATGCCCGCTTACTCCAAAAAGCAAGGTTCCCGGTTGTCTCGGATCACCGATCTTGCTGAACCATTCTCCGCCTTTGTTTATGATAGCGGGAACATTGGCAAGTGTTTCAATATTATTTATCGTAGTAGGATTACCCCACACGCCGACGGCAGCAGGAAACGGCGGCTTTATTCTTGGATAACCCCGTTTGCCTTCGAGAGAATTCATCAGCGATGATTCTTCTCCGCAGATATATGCACCGGCTCCCATATGCACATACATTTCTACTGAAAAGTCAGATCCGAAAAGATTCTTTCCGATAAATCCGCTTTTATAAGCATCAGCCACACAGTCTTCCATAATATTGATCCATTTCCAGTATTCTCCTCTTATATAAACATAAACTGCTCCAATTCTCATGGCATAAGCTGCTATAAGCGCGCCTTCAATGAACTGATGCGGATTCTTTTCGAAGATTTCCCTGTCCTTAAAACTTCCAGGTTCACTTTCATCACCGTTGCAGCAAAGAAATTTCGGTTTCTCATTACCCTTAGGCATAAAAGACCATTTCATTCCTGTAGGGAAACAAGCGCCGCCTCTTCCCTTCAGTCCGGATTTCTTAACCTCTTCAATTACTTCATCAGAAGACATTTCTGTTACTGCCTTTTTCAAAGCTGAATATCCGCCCTGCGCTACATAAACTTTTATGTTATCAAGATCCGGAATATCCTTTAAAATTATTTTTTCCATTAAATATTTATTAATAACTTTTATTTATATCTACGAATATTTTCATTTATGCAACAAATAATTTCATGCTTATATATAAAATCATTATTGTCAATTAAATCAATCTTTAATCTAAGTTTAAACAGAATTCCTCAATTTATCCAGAAGCTTATCAATACTATCTTTTGAAAGATTCTCATAATACTCTTTATTATTTATCTGAAGCATAGGTGCTGTTCCGCAGCTTCCAAGACATTCTACCTCTTCAATTGAAAAAATCCCGTCAGGAGTTATCTCTTTGTTTTTGATCCCAAGCCTGTCTGAAATGTGATTGAATATTTCATATCCACCGCACAGCATACAAGAAACATTGGTGCATATCTGAAGATGATATTTCCCCGTTGGTTTCTTGAAATACATTGTATAAAATGTTGCAACCCCTAGTACATGATCTGAAGGCAGATTCAAAAGCTCACCTACATATTTCATTGATTCTGTGGATATCCAACCGTACTTATTCTGTATCATCCACAGAACAGGCATTACAGCAGCCATTGGTTTTGGGTATTTTGATATATGATGCTGAACCATCTTCAGTTCATTTTCATCAAAGAGTGGTGTATAGTTTTCGCTTTGCATTATCTGGATTTTAGATTTTAGATCTTTGATTTTAATTAAAAATAAAATCGAAATTTTACAGACTTAAAAACTCGTAACTTGTAATTTATAATTTGTAAATCGTAATTTTTAATTTGTAATTTTTACTTATCCGCTTCACCCATTACAGGATCAACGCTTCCTATAATAACTACAGTATCAGATATCATACAGTTCTTCATCATTGGAGCAAGCGCCTGTAAATTACAAAAACTTGGTGAACGAATTTTCAATCTCCAAGGATGACCGCTGCCGTCACTAATGAAATAAAACCCTAACTCTCCTTTCGAAGCTTCTATAGCAGAATAGGATTCGCCTTTAGGAGGATTAACTCCGAAGTTTATGATCATAAAATCGTGAATGAGTTCTTCCATTTTAGTATAAACTCTTTCTTTTTTAGGTAATACTTTTTTTGTCTGAAGAGCATTGTGCAGTCCGGAAGGAATTTTCTCAAGACACTGTTGAATTATCTTAGTTGATTCGACAAGCTCTTCCACACGGACATAATATCTTGCAAGGCAGTCACTTTCAGTATAGGTCGGAATATTGAAATCCAGTTTATCATAAACGAGATAGGGCTCGTTGATCCTAAGGTCTCTTTCTACTCCGCAGGCTCTTATTAATGGTCCTGTCAGTCCCAGTTCTATTGAATCTTCCTTTGATAAATATCCAATTCCTTCACATCTTTCAATGAAAATTTTATTTCTTTCGACAAGGTTTCTTACATCATTTAAATTAGCAATGAACTCGTCTGCAAATGTTTTTGTAGATGCCAGTGCAGCATCGGAAATATCCTGAGCTACCCCGCCGATCCTTGTATATGAAGTTGTGAATCTTGCACCGCAAATAACATCATACAGATCCATAATTTTCTCCCTTTCTCTAATAGCCCAAAGAAAAGGTGTTAATGCTCCGACATCCATAACCATGGCTCCGATAGCGAGGAGATGAGACTGAATTCTCGCAAGCTCCGCAATAATGACTCTTATATACTGACCTCTTTCCGGAATTTCAAGCTTTATAAGTTTTTCTACGGCAAGAGCATATCCGACATTGTTAGCCATAGGAGACAGATAATCAAGCCTGTCTGTATGCGGAATGAATTCATGATATGTACATGATTCCGCAAGTTTTTCATAACCTCTGTGCAGATAACCAAGCTCCGGAATGCACTTCATTACTGTCTCACCGTCCAGGCTGATTAGCAAACGTAAAACGCCGTGAGTAGCAGGATGCTGAGGTCCCATATTAAGAACCATTTCATTATCAAGTGCATCTGAAAACGAAACACTCAGGTCCTCAGATTCCAGTGCTTCAATTATTTTTGACTTTTTAATCTCCGGATCCTGAGAAATAGTGTGGGACATAGTTATTTTGTGTTTGGTATAGAGTATTAGGTATTAAGTATTGTGTATTAAGTATTGTGTATTAAGTATTGTGTATTAAGTATTGTGTATTAAGTATTAAGTAAACAGTATAATAAATGAAATTTATGAACCTTCCAAACTTTACAAACTTTACAAACTTTACAAACTTTACAAACTTTACAAACTTTAC
>CAZLOL010000093.1:0-13790 GCA_964561045.1 uncultured Ignavibacteriaceae bacterium
TATGAATCTTACGAATCCTATGAATCTTACGAATCTTACGAATCCTATGAATCTTATGAATCTTATAAATCTTTCAAATCAATTCTAATGAGCAGAATTTTAATTGTAGATGACGAACCCAGCATACTTGACAGTATTTCAATGATACTGGATAGTGAAGGTTATGAAACAGATACCTGCCTTAATGGCGCAACAGCTGTGCAGAAAGTGTCGGTTAAAGAATATGACCTTGTACTGCTTGATATCAAAATGCCGAAGATGGACGGTATAGAAGTTCTTGAGAAAATGATGGAGATAAATAAAAATCTCGTTGTAATAATGATATCGGGACACGGGACCATTGAAACAGCAGTTGAAGCTACAAGAAAGGGTGCTTATAATTTTCTGCAGAAACCTCTGCCAGATCTTTATGAATTAAAGCTTACAATTAAAAATGCAATAGATTATAAGAGATCAAGGGATGAACTAAGAAGAGTCAGGAATGAATTCAGAGAGTCTAACCTGATTATAGGAAAAAGTGATAAGATGAGGAATGTACTTGAACTTGTGACAAAGTTTTCAAGGCTGAATTCCAATGTCCTTATTACGGGAGAAAGTGGTACGGGTAAAGAACTTATTGCCAGACAGATTCACATAGAATCTGACAGGTCGGAAAATCAGTTTATTGAGATAAACAGCGCTAATCTTTCTGAAGATAAGATCGACAGGGAAATATTTGGGATTATTGATAACGAGAACTTTGTTCCCGGCAAGTTCGAGCTTGCGGACGGGGGTACTATATTCTTTGATGAGATATCTAATCTTTCAAATGAAGTACAGACAAAATTACTTAGTGTAATTGAATCAAATTCTATATCAAGAGTAGGCAGCAATATAAATAAGCATCTTGACCTGAGGTTTATTTTCGGCACGAAGGAGAACCTGAGCGAGGAAGTTAAAGAAAAAAGATTTAGAGAAGATTTTTATCACAGGATAAATGTCCTTCAGATAGATCTTCCGCCATTGAGGGAAAGACCGGAAGATATAATTGAACTATTAGAATATTTTACGGAAAAACTTTGCCTGGAAAACAAAATACCTGTTAAAACATTCAGCATTGAAGCAAAAGACCTGCTGTTGTCATTCCGCTGGCCCGGAAATGTAAGGGAGTTAAAAAATCTGGTGGAAAGGCTTATAATTACCGTCAATAAAAACGTTATAGAATATGAAGACATAGAAATTCCGGGTTCAAAACATTCCAGGGAATTCAGCGAACTTTTCAATAAGAATATGCCGCTTAACATGTTTCAGAATGAATCCGAAAGGATATTTATTCTAAAGATGCTGAATGATTATAAATATAACATTTCACAGACATCTGATGCGCTTCAGATTCAGAGAAGTCATTTATACAAACTGTTGACCAAATATAACATTCCGACAAAAATCAAAACCAAATAATCATTTGATATTTTTCTGTCTGTAAATTTCATACAGGAATACTCCCGCTGATACAGAAGCATTTAAAGAACCTAATTTACCTGCCATGGGAATTCTTACAAGAATGTCACACTGCTTTTTAAGATTACTTCTCATACCTGAACCTTCGCTTCCGATTATCAAAGCAAGCGGCAGCTTAAAATCAGTTTCAAAAATTGTTTTGTTGGTCTGAAGGTCAGTTCCGGCTATCCAGTATCCGTTATTCTTTAAGTATAAAATTGAATTTGTAAGATTTGTCTCCTTTGCAATGCTGATATAATTTACTGCTCCGGATGAGGTTTTTATTACTGTATGATTTATTTCCGCAGAATTGTGTCTTGGAATAACAATGCCGTCGGCTCCAAGGCAAACTGCCGAGCGAATTATTGCTCCGAGATTGTGCGGATCAGTGATCTGATCGAGAAGCAGGATCAGAGGATTAATCACTTTCTTATTATCCTCAACAATATCTCTCAGAGATTTATATTCAAAATCCTTTATGAAACCAAGAACACCCTGATCAATACCTTCATCTTTGGATTTATTGTCAAAATACTGCTTGAAGTCAAAATAGTTTAAATAGATAAGATTTATATTGTGTTCTTCAGCTCGCTTAACTATTTCTTTGAGCTTGTTATCAGGCTTAACTTTTTTAAGAAGAATTATTTTGTTTAACTCTTTAGGATTTGATTTTAGAAATTCAAGAACAGGATTTTTCCCCAGTACAAGCATGAAATTGTAAATTTATTATGGTTTTCAAATTGAGTATTTTAATATAAAGAATCTAATTTTCAATTTATTAGTAAAAACTTAAGTATGATTTTTGAATGAACGAATAATTAATATCTATGAAAGATATGCAGCAAAGTTTGATGAAACGGAAATCAAAAAGAATTCACTGTATATTGTAGCAATCCCGATTGGAAATATTGAGGATATTTCCTTCAGAGCGATCAGCATTCTGAAGAATGCAGATCTTATAGCTTCCGAAGACACTAGAAATACAAATTTTTTATTACAGCAGTACGGGATCAGGAACAGGACAGTAAGCTATTATTCATATGTTGAAACCGGCAAAGCTGATTTTTTTATAAGTGAAATCAGAAGCGGAAGAACAGTAGCGCTTGTCTCGGACGCAGGTACTCCCTGCATTTCGGATCCTGGCAATATACTGGTATCAGGCTGCATAGAAAACGGGATAGATATAATTTCAATACCCGGCTGCAGCGCATTGATCCATTCGCTTGTACTTTCCGGATTTACAACAAAAAAGTTATACTTCCAGGGATTTCTCCCGCAAAAGAAAGGAAGGCAGACCTTGTTTAAGGAGCTCGTCAATATTAAAATGCCGATAATAATTTTCGAATCCCCTTTCAGGATCTATAAAACAATGAAGGATATATTGGAATATTTCGGGAACAGGGAGATATCTGTTTCACGTGAGCTAACTAAAAAATTTGAGCAGGTTTTAAGAGGGAAAGTAAAAACAATGATGAATCATGAAATAAAAACAAAAGGTGAATTTGTAATAATAATAAATAACACATAATAGCTAATGGAAAACTTTAACGATAATGTAAGAGTCAGATTTGCTCCTTCCCCTACAGGCTTTGTTCACATAGGGTCGCTCAGGACCGCACTTTTCAATTATTTGTTTGCAAGGCATCACAGCGGAAAGAATATACTGCGTATTGAAGATACCGATCAGACCAGAAAAGTTGAAGGCGCAGTTGATAATCTTATAAATAATTTAGGTCTGCTTGGAATTGAATTCGATGAGGGTCCTGTACAGGGAGGCGATTCAGGTCCGTATTACCAGTCGGAGAGACTGAGTATCTACAAAAAATATTGCGATGAACTCATTACAAATGGAGCAGCATATTACGCTTTTGATACACCTGAGGAACTTGATGAAATGAGGAAGCTACAGCAGCTTGAAGGAAGACAGACAATGTATGACAGGCGCGCAAGGGATCTGAGTGAAAAGGAAATTAAAGAAAATCTGAACAGCGGGAAACCTTATGTTATCAGACTGAAAGTTCCGCTGAATGAAGAAGTAAAATTCGATGATCTTATTAAAGGTACAATAAAGATAGACACAAATAATATAGACGACCAGATACTCTTAAAGTCTGATGGTTTCCCTACTTACCATCTTGCCAATGTTGTCGATGATCATTTGATGAAAATCACACATATAATAAGAGGTGAAGAATGGGTAACGTCAGTTCCAAAGCATATACTGATATACCGTGCATTGGGCTGGGAAATTCCCCGGATGGCTCATGTTCCGCTAATTCTGAATAAAGATAAATCAAAATTAAGCAAAAGACAGGGAGATGTTGCAGTTGAAGATTACTTAAGAAAAGGGTATCTGAAAGAATCATTGATAAATTTTATAGCATTACTCGGATGGAATCCGGGTGAAGGCGAGGAACAGGAATTCTTTAGCATGGATGAGCTTATAAAGCGATTCACACTTGAGAAAGTTCAGTCATCAGGAGCCGTTTTTAATATTGACAAGCTTAACTGGATGAACAACTCATATATTAAAAACTATGACATTGACAAGCTGGCAGAAATATCAATTCCTTTTTTTAAGGATACAGGTATAGATGTTAAAGATCATTCGATTATAAAAAAGATACTGTCTGCTATAAGAGTATATCTGAACAAACTGGATGAAATACCTGAACAGGTAAAGATTTTTACTCGGGATGAAATTATTCTTGAAAATGAAAAACTTAAGGAAGTTCTTGAAACTGAGTCAAGCAGAAATGTATTCCGTTCTCTGGCAGGCAAATTTGAAACTCTGCAAGAAATCAATGCAGAGAATTACAAAAGCTCAATTGCCAAGGTTCAGGCAGAAACCGGTGTAAAAGGAAAACTCTTGTTTAAACCTTTAAGAATTGCTTTGACCGGCAGTGAGAACGGACCTGAATTGCCTGCAATTGCGGAGATCCTGGGAAAAGAAAAGGTTATTAAATTTTTAAAAAGATGGATCTGACATTAAATAAAACCGCCGGAAATTCTTCAATCCGGCGGTATTAATATCTACCTGATTTTCTTTTTATGTCTATTCTTTCTTAATCTTTTCTTCCTTTTGTGTGTTGACATCTTTGCTCTTTTTCTTTTTTTACCACAAGGCATTTATATATGATTCCTTTCGTAAATTTATTTATTATATTAATTTTTTAAAAAATTTATCATTTTGAAAGTTCTTCCTGAACAGCTTTCTTGAATTCCTTTGAAACCTTAAACATCGGTATGTACCGTTTTCCAAGGGAGATCTTCTCACCTGTCTTGGGGTTTCTTGCAATTCTCGGATGTTTAATATTATTTTTATAAGTGCCGAAACCCCTTATCTCAACCGTTTCATTCCTTTTCAGAGAATCAATTATACATGTAATAAAACCTTCAACTACTATTTCGGTTTCTTTTTTGCTTAACCCTGTTGCACCCGATATAGCAGCTGCAATCTGCGCTCTTGTCATTTAAAAATTAATTATTTTTAATATACAAATTTATACTGCAAAAGTGGCTGGTTCATAAATTCGTTCTTCAGCTCTTCTTTGATCGATTTTAATTCATTGTTTGAAAAACCGTCCAGTATCCTTTCTGTTAAGGATAATCTTTCTCTTTCTCTGACAAGAGCAGGTTCTCCGTCAATACCTGCCATTCCGGCTGCGATCCTGACTGCATCTTCAAACGTTCCTAATGAATCTATCAGTCCAATATCTTTAGCCTGTCTTCCTGTAAATACCCTGCCGTTGGCATATTCTTTCAATTTCTCTTTATCCATTTTTCTTTCTCTTGAAACAACTTCCAGAAATTGATCATAAGAATCATTAACGATATCCTGAAAATACTCTTTATCCTTTTCATTTATTTCCCTGAAAGGATTACCTGCATCTTTAAGTTCTCCGCTTTTTATTATTGTTTCACTGACTCCTATTTTTTCAGCAAGCTCTTTGAAGTTCATCAGATTCATAATAACACCAATGCTCCCAACAAGTGACCCCGGATCTGCGATGATAATACTACCTCCGCAGGCTGCGTAATATCCTCCGCTTGCTCCGAGAGAACTTATAGAAACTATCACAGGCTTGCCTTTATCACGGGTCTTCCTGATTATTTCATACATCTCCTGTGAAGCAGCGACGCCGCCTCCCGGAGTATTAACTTTCAGGATTATTGCCTTTATGGATTTATCATCTCTGAATTTATTGAACTGCCTGACAATTGACTCTGATGAAAGAATAGTAAAATCAAGATTTACAACTGCAATTTTACCGCTACCGCCTCCTGTCTGTTCATAATATCTGTCACTTACTGAAGTAATTTTTGCAAGATACAAAAAACTAATTCCGAGAAATACTATAGCAATCACGATTAATGAAATGAAAATTCCCCAGAACCATCTTCCTGAATTTGTACTTTTTGATACCGGGGTATTTTGATCCATTATATAAAAAAATTTAATTCTTCAGTGCATTTTTCTTGTTCAATGCATCCTGAGCTTTTTCTGTCATTCCCAGATTTGCATATACTGATACCAGAATTTCATACAACTGAGGTTCCAGATCTTTCTTCTTCAGATTTTGTGTAAGAGGTTCAAGATATGTCAGCGCTTCTGCAAATTTTCCTTTATAATCACTCGTCTCATCTTTCGTTCTCATTTCTTCAGCAGTTTTAGCCAGAGCAAGACCAAGATTGTATTCCGAAGTTTCATAATACGGATTGTCTTTTGGAAGCGATGGTAATGTAAGTATTTTTTTGAATACGCCTATTGCAGGAGGATAGTTATTTACCTGCATAAAGTTCAGACCTGTATTGAATAAAACTCTTGCCACTCTTACTGCATCCTCAGGATTATTTGATTTGGCCGCTATTTCATTAAGTATCTCTATCGCTTTTTCGTTTTCACCGAGTGCCAGATATGTCTCCCCTACTGCACTCATGGATTTTAAACTGTCAGGAATTATTGCAGCAGATGCCTGAAAAGATGTCAGTGCATTCTGGTAATACGATTTTGCTCCGGTAATATCCTTATTATTTTCAAGGTCAACTCCGCTCTGGAAATCCTTTGCCCCGGCATTGTATTTTTCTACCCAGTAATATGTGATCTTTTCTGCATATAAATTTGAAATTGAGAGGCATGTTTTGAATGACTCCTGAGCTTCTGCGAATTTACCAAGTTCGATCTGCGAATATCCCAGCATGAACCAACCCTCATCATCTTTCGTATCTATTTTCAGTCCCTTTTGTAATTCAGTTTCTGCTTTCTGATAGTCCTTTTGCTGAAAAGCAAGTTTTCCGGTTGTTGATTCAGCTGAAGAACAACCAAGATAATATACGGTTCCCGTAAGAATTATTAATGAAAATATTAAAAAGTTAACTCTATTCTGCAAACTCATTTTCTGATTCTCCTAAATTAAATAATTTATTAATTGCATTAAATATAAGCATTTTAAGGCATTGTTTCAATTTAACAATTTTAAATTATCCTCTCGGATGAAATGATTTATGTACTTCAATAAGATAATCTTTATCAACATGAGTATAAATCTGAGTAGTGGAGATATCTGAATGTCCTAGCATCTCCTGTATTATTCTGATATCCGCTCCTCCCTGTAAAAGATGCGTGGCAAATGAATGTCTTAAAGTGTGAGGATGAGTGCTTTTCTTAATTCCCGCTCTGAGACAATACTTTTTTAATATATCAAGGATTCCCATCCTTGATAATTTACTCCCTCTGAAATTTAAAAATAAGAAATTAAATGACTTGCTGTTCTTTAACAAAGATCTGCTTTCATTAATATACTTAGTTATATATTTAAGCGCTGTATTGCCGATAGGAACAATCCTTTCTTTCGAACCTTTGCCAAGTACTCTGATGAATCCCTCTTCAAAAAAAATATTTGATATTTCAAGATGAATCGCTTCACTTACCCTTAATCCGCTTGCATACAAAGTTTCCAGAATTGCTTTATCTCTTAATTCCAATTTATCATTAAGATCCTGAACAGAAAGCAATTTCTCAATTTCTTCTATTGATAATACTTCAGGAAGCAGTCTCGGAGTGCGGGGAGTTTCAATGTTTTCCAGCGGGTTAATGTCTGTGAGGTTTTCAGCTTCCAGATATTTGAAGAATGTTCTGAGTGAAGAAATGAATCTTGAAACAGATTTGACCGAAAACTTACTTCCGGTTTTATTCATAGACTTGCTCAGATAATTCAGAAAATCAGTTATGGTATCTTCATGAATTTTTTTTAATCCGGATATTAGCTTTACATTTTCCGCATAGTCGAAAAATTTTTCCAGGTCTGCTATGTAAGCGGAAATAGTATTTTCTGAGAGTGACTTCTCTACCCTTAAAAAATCCGTAAATAGTTTTTTATGAAGTTCAAATTCTTCAGACATAAACTAAGCAGATTTTCCCTTTGTAGATGAGACCAGTTCCAGCTGGTTTTTATCAGGATATTTGATTCTGTGATGATGTATTCCAATCAGTATCTTCAGGAAACTCTCTTTGATCTTTGTCAGATCTTTTAAAGTAAGATCACATTCATCGAGCTCACCTTCCATAAATCTGTTCTTAATTACATCTCGTATCTTCTGCTCTAATTTCTGCGGGGAAGGATCTTCTATTGTCCTTGTACTTGCTTCGATTGCATCTGCGAGCATTACTATTCCTGTTTCCTTAGTCTGCGGTTTAGGACCCGGATACCTGTACATATAATCTATGATCTCTTCTTTGGAAGCATTCTTTGCTTTATCATAGAAATACGAAACCAGAGTAGTTCCGTGATGCATAGGTATAAAGTTAATTATCTTCTCCGGCAGCTTGTACTTCTTAGCCATTTCAATTCCGTCTTTTACATGAGAGATAATTATTTTCGTACTCATGCTGGGATTCAGTTCATTGTGCTTGTTATTCTGGTCAAGCTGATTCTCAATGAAATACTGCGGTTTGGAAAGTTTGCCTATATCGTGATAATAACAGCCGACTCTTGCAAGTATCTGATTAGCTCCAATAGATTCTGCAGCTGCTTCAGAAAGATTTCCCATAATTATGCTGTGGTGAAATGTACCTGGTGCTTTTGAGGACAGCTCTTTCATCAGAGGATGATTGAAATCCGAAAGTTCAAGTAAAGTAAGGTCTGTAGTTATCTTAAAAACCCTCTCATAGAATATGAGCAAACCGTAAGCTATTACAGGTGACATTATTGCATTGATGCCGCCGAATAAAAGCTTCATCCATAATTTCTGCGTGTCTTCTATTCTTATGAGATTGATTGCAAGTATAGAAAATGTATATCCTATTAGAATGAAAAAAAATGAACGGAATATCTGCGACCTGTTCTTTATATCTCTTTCACTGAAAATAGCCAGAACTGAACCGCAGAAAGAAACAAATGCAATCGGATAATCTCCCCCTCGAATGGCTGCAACTATAAAGCAAATGACCGTTACTGTATAAAAAGCCAGTCTTGAATCAAAAATTATTGTGAGCAATATTGATGCTACAGGTACGAAAATCAAAAGCTCTATAGGTGCAGGGATGTTAATCTTAAGACTAAAATATGCAAAAAATCCTTCGAATAAAATCAGAGAAGAAATAATTATCAGTTTGTAATTATCTTTATATACATCAGATCTGATATAATACAGGAACAGCGTTAGCACAATAAGTAAAATCAACAAAGTGAATAATTTACCTATCTGCTGAAGGATCATATCCTGAACTCCTATGCGCTCAAGCCTAACTTTTTTATATGAATCAAGCTTCATTTTAGTAAAACGGTTCACAGGATCATGCTTGCTGATAATACGTTCATTCTCTTTTACTATACCGATTGTTTTAGGAATCTGCTCGATCCGGCTCTGAGTCTCCAGATTCGTAAATTCACTGTTGTAAATAAGATTTTCCCTGACATAATAATCCGAGATCTTTTCAGCAACCGAAACCAAAAGCGAATCTTTGAGTCCTTCTTTAAACTTTATTTTTAATAGTTCATTTATTTCATCCTTATCGTAAACATTATCTGCATCAATGACTTCCTGAATTTTATTGTTGTCTTTTTTAACTGTTATCTTCTTTGAGACTATTTTTGATTTTTTAAAATTAATTATATCATTGTTAGATATTTCAATTATTTCCCTGTTTACTAAATTCATGAAATCACGAAACGAAATACCAAGTTCGATTCCCTGCTCATTTTTATAAATCTGATATAACTTCTCCCACTCAGGAAATGTAAAATTCACGCTTAATCCTTCTTTGTACTGATCCAGATCCTCGGAATTGATGTATCCTTCTTTATTATTTTCCAGGTTCAATGCTTTTAAGAAAATATCCTGAACTGCCAGAAAATATCCTGAAAGAGAATCCTTGTAAATTTTTTCTTCATCTGTCATATCAAAAACAATTGCTATATTTTTCATCACATCCTGCTTTTCCTGCTCATACTCTTTTTCATCTTTATAAACCGGGAATGAAAAAGGCGCAATAAGATCTTCAGAAGACCATATTGCGCCAACCTCATAATTTGTCTCAATGCTTTTATAACTCGGAAGCATAAGAAAAAGCAGGAAAATAGTGGTTAAGGAAATTAAAAGTTTTACTATATTGCTTGTCTTAAAATCAATATTCTTAAAATTTCCTGATAAATCCTTCGGTTTTATTTTGAATGAAACTGCCATTTCATTTATATTAAATGAAAAAGAGTAGTTTTAGTTTTATAACTACTCTTTAACATAAAAAATTTATAGGGGTGTTGTTAAAATTTTTAAATCTGCTACCCGATATTGATGTATTTAGACTTCGTATTTAGTGGTATAATTAACTTTATTATCTTTAATCAAATCATTAAAGAGTTTCTGAGTAAGTTCTATTGTTTCCTCACTCTGATTATCCTCGAGAGCATCAAACTCTTCCTCGCTTTCACAGATATACATCTCTGTAAAATTATTCTTTATCTTTTTATTCTCGAATACTAAATAATTATTGTTTGATGTCTCTTTAATGCTTTTTCTGAGATCATTGATCATGCTTAAATACTGCTCTCTCTTTTCAGGATGAATGTTGTAATTTATTTCAAAAATTATTTTAGGCATATTGTGTTTTAATTTCTATAATATGCAAATATAAAGACATGGCAATCCAAAAAAAAGATAAAGTTTAATCATTATAATTATTTTTCACGGGTTATTTGTATATTATTTTACTCATTTCTTATCTGACGGGAACAAGAAGAAAAATTTTTTAGTTAAGCTCTTTAAATCATAAAACCTTTAATGAAACATTTATTTTACATTCCTGCTTTTCTTGTAATTTTTTTATTCACAATTTCGGTCAGAGCAAATTCAGCTGCAGACGAAGCAGTGCTGGACGGCCTTGACGATGTTTACAATCTTCGATTTGAAACTGCCGAAAGCAAATTCAAACAGCTGCAAAAATCCAATCCAAATGACCTGAAAGGATTTTTTTACGAGTCTGTGCTCTTCTTTTATAAAGCTCTGCCTTCAAGAGATGAGAAGCTTTTCAACAAATACATTGAGCTCTCAGACAATGTTATAGAAAAAGCCGAAGATAAACTTGACAGGAATGAAAATGATTATGATGCGCTGTATTATAAAGGTCTTTCCCACAGTTACCGTTCTCTTCTGATGCTGAGCTTAAATAAGAGTCTTCTGAAAGCAGCTTCAAACGGCAATGACGGTTACAGGATCTTAAGCACTCTTATCGAAAAAAAACCTGACTATTATGACGCATATATGGGTCTTGGTCTTTATAAAATTGCCATAGGATTTGTTCCGGAAAAATATCAATGGCTGCTTTCTTTAATCGGTTTTGAAGGCAATATCAGTGAAGGACGGAAACTTCTGAAAACATCATTGCAGAACGGCAACTATACAAAAGTAGATTCAAAAGTCTTTCTTTCAATTTTTTCACTTAAAGAAAAGGAAGATGAAGATAATCAGGCTCTGACATATTCAAAGGATCTGACAGAACAATATCCCGGAAGCGCCGTCTTTAAGGTGTTTTATTCCAGTATACTCCTGCAATATGGTTATCCGGCAGAAGCAATTAACGCTGCAAATGAAGCATTGAATCTAAACAATAATTCATTTCAGGAAGAGATCAAAAAATCGGCAAATGCAGTGATTGGAACTTCATTTTTCAGAATGAATGATTATCAGAAAGCAATACCTTTCCTGGAAGATTACATGAAATATGTAAATCCTGAAGACCGTTACAATGTTTATTTATTCACATTAGGAGTATCTTATGAGCTTACCGGTGACAGAAACAATGCAATGGAAATATATAAAAATGTCAGGAACAATTTTATTAATGAGCGTGATGGTGAATTGGATAAATTGTTCTACCGGCTTGCACAGGAAAAGATTAAAACTCCACTGAGAGAAATTGATTTAAAACTCATCAAAGCACTTAATTTAAGGGAATCCGGAGAAACTGAAGAAGCAATACTCATTTACAATCAGATCATTGACTCTAAAATGCTTGAGAAATTTAATTCCGATGATGATCAGATTAGAGTATATTTCGATTTAGGTGTAGCTTATTCTTACAAAAAGGATTTTGATAACGCCATAATTGCATTTAACAAATGTGTAAGGCTGAAACCCACTTCAGAAACCTGGCTTGTGCCGCATTCCTACTTCGAGTTAGGAAAGATTTATGATAAAAAGGGTGATAAGAACAGATCCGCAGAAATGTTTGAAAAAATATTTGACTATAATGACTTTGATTTCGAATCTTTCCTCGAAATGCGCCTTGCAAATTACGGAAATAAATGATTTGTTTTTAAGAAAGCAGTAATTATCTCAGTTTCAAAAAATAAAATATCCTGACCTGTTTTCCAGATTATTTTTTTAAGATCTGATTGAAACTTAATTTACTTCCTTCCGTTTACAACTTATCTTAAATTTTTTATTTTATAATTTAAATAACACTGCAATGAAAAATCTTAACCTTTTTTTCTTAACATTAATTTTGAATCTGATCATGTTAACTGCAGCAAACTCAAACGCACAGCAAATTACCGGAGACGGAAATGTTGTAAAGGAAACCAGAAGCATCAGCTCATTCAGCGAAATTTTGACAGAGGGGGTCGTAAATGTTTATCTTTCCCAGGGGAGTACTGAATCTGTTGTAGTTGAAGCAGATAATAATCTCATCCCTTATATTATCACTAAATCAGATGGAGATAAACTGATAATAAGAACCAAAGATGATCTGGAAATTGATAAATCCACTAAAATGAATGTCTATGTAACATTGAAGAATATCACAAGACTTGAAAACAATAATGTTGGAAAACTGGAAACAGTTAATCAACTGAGACTAAGTTCTCTTAAGATTAATAATAACAGTGTCGGCAGCACAAAACTTGATTTGAAATGCAATGACCTTAACGTTGATTTCAATTCCGTTGGCAACCTGACTTTAACAGGTGAAATCACTAAAATCAGTATAGAGCATAACGGTGTCGGGAATGTTAATGCTGAAGAACTGTCTGCAGATATAGTGAAAATAGATAACAACGGCGTAGGCAACGCAGAAGTTAATTGCAACAAGGAACTTTATATGAATCTGAACGGAGTCGGTAATATTTCCTACAAAGGAAATGGCGTGGTAAAAGAGATGAATATAAGCGGAATGGGGAAAGTAAAGAAAATGTAATTCCCTATTTTAATATTTTTTAAAACCTCACATGTTTAATGAATCTGTGAGGTTTTTTATTAAAACACTTTAGCACTTATCCAGCACTTCTTTGACCTTTACCATCGCTTCGTCAATCTTTGTCTGAGGAACATTCTTTGACTGATAATCGATCACAAATTTTCCGTCCTCGGCTTTTATATTTACATCAACGGAAAATTCTATGAATACAATTTTTTTACTTCCTTTTAGATTATAGCCGTCTGAGATCGGAGATAATTTAATATCATATTCCGATATCTCTTTTGCAAAATCAGTTTTTAGCTTATCAAGTGAACTAAGCAGCTCCTGCTTTGTTCTGCCGGGTTTTTCAATTGTTATCATGATTTATTTATTTTTTTAATATTAATTACATTTGGATTTTAAATTTTTTACAAGATCTTATTTATTTAAAAACTAATTTGATTAATCCGAATAATGGAATGTTCAAAGTTAATTGTTATAATTTCAGATTACAAGAATATTATTTTTTAATCAGATCAGTTACATATTGCTGTTTAAATTAATTTTTATCATAATATAAATCTTCGATTTAATTCAAATAAATAAATAAAATGTAAGCTCTTTCAAACAACCCCAC
>CAZLOL010000094.1:0-13535 GCA_964561045.1 uncultured Ignavibacteriaceae bacterium
TATAGCTCTGTTTATTTACTTAGCTTATTCATTAATTAAACCGGAAAAATTCTGAGAAAATATGAATACGGAAATACTAAGTGTGATCCTTATCTTTACTATATCAGTAATTATAGCTTTCCCGCTGGGCAGATATATTTCAAAAGTCTTTAAAGGAGAAAAAACTGTTCTGGATTTTTTCGCTCCTCTGGAGAATTTCCTTTTCAGAATTGCAGGAATAGATCCTAATAGAAAAATGGACTGGAAAGTAAATATGAAAGCAATGCTGACAATTAATTTCATCTGGTTCCTTTGGGCAATGCTCATACTTTCACTGCAGAATATTCTCTTCTGGAATCCTGACAACATTCCTGCAATGGAACCGACACAGGCATTCAATACAGCCATTAGCTTCATGACAAATACAAACCTGCAGCATTATTCGGGTGAGACCGGAGCTTCTTATCTTTCACAACTGGTTGTGATGTGCTTTTTGCAGTTTGTATCTGCCGGAACAGGGATAGCAGTCGTTGCTTTACTTTTCAAAGGACTGTCGAACAGATCGGGAAGTAATCTGGGAAATTTTTATAACCTTATGTTGAAATCCTGCACAAGGATTTTATTACCTGTTGCAATTGTAGTAGCCGTAATACTATTAGTGAACGGAACTCCCATGACATTCAAAGGAGCCGAACAGGTCATAACACTACAGGGAGATACTGTGAATGTTGCAAGAGGACCGGTTGCGCCGATGGTTGCGATAAAACAGCTCGGTACAAACGGCGGAGGATTCTTCGGACCCAACTCGACTCATCCTTTTGAAAATCCGAATTTCATTACCAATGCTGTCGAACTTATTTCAATTTTACTGATTCCGACAGCTATGGTAGTTGCATTGGGATATTATCTCAACAGGAAAAAATTTGCATATATAATTCTGGCTGTGATGGCGGCTGGCTTCTTAGCTCTGGCCATTCCCTCAATATATTTCGAGATGAATGGAAATCCTGAAATTGAAAATATGGGAATCTCGCAGCCGCTTGGAAGCATGGAAGGAAAAGAAGTCCGCTTCGGTCCTGCAAGTTCTGCTTTATGGGGAATTGCTACCACCTGCACTTCAAACGGCTCTGTAAATTCAATGCACGACAGCAGCACACCGCTATCAGGAATGATGCAAATGCTTGGCATGCAGTTAAATGCTTTTTTCGGAGGTGTAGGAGTCGGATTCATAAATAAATTTACATTCATTATTCTTGCAATATTTATCTCAGGTCTGATGGTTGGAAGAACACCGGAATTTCTGGGAAAGAAAATCGAAGCCAAAGAAGTAAAGCTTGCTATCATAGTTGCACTAATGCATCCTTTGATAATTCTGACCGGAACAGCAATAGCTGCGCATACATGGGCTGCGACGGCTGATTCCGGAGATATTTTAAAGTGGCTTAACAATCCTTCCTATCACGGATTTTCTGAAATGTTTTATGAATTTTCATCTGCCGGAGCTAACAATGGTTCGGGATTCGAAGGACTTGGTGACAATACTCCGTTTTGGAATATAGGTACAGGCATAGCAATGCTGCTCGGCAGATTTATTCCCATAATCGGCCCGATAGCTATAGCAGGATTCTTATCACAAAAGAAGTTCACTCCTGAATCTTCCGGATCACTTAAGATCGATTCAGCAATATTCGGTGTAGTTCTTTTTTCAATTGTAGTGATACTCGGAGCATTATTGTTTTTCCCCGGACTGGCGCTCGGTCCGATTGCGGAATATTTTTCAATGGTAAAATAATATGAAAATATTTTGCCGGCATATGATATGGGCTTTCCGGATTATTACTTAATACTTAATACTAAAAGTCATAAGATATTCAAATCAAAATAAATTTTATTAAAATGTCTAAGCATATAAGAACAGAAAATAAGTTATTTCAGGGAGGGCTCCTAAAGTCGGCATTTATAGATTCGTTTAAAAAGTTAAATCCTCTGACCATGATAAAGAATCCGGTAATGTTTACTGTCGAAATCGGAACGGTGGTTATGATCATTATTACAATTTTGATTGCATTCAGACCTGATGCTTCGCAGGGAAGTTTTCTATATAATTTTTTAATAGCCCTGATTCTATTTCTTACATTGCTGTTCGCGAATTTTGCAGAAGCAATTGCCGAAGCAAGAGGCAAAGCACAGGCTGAATCACTCAGGAAAACCAGGCAGGACACGCCGGCAAATCTTCTTATCATCGGAGGCAACATTAAAAAAATTATGTCATCTGAACTTAAGAAGGGTGACATTATCCTGATAAATGAAGGCGAGATCATTCCTTCTGACGGAGAGATCATAGAAGGCATAGCAACTATAGATGAGTCAGCTATCACCGGTGAATCTGCTCCTGTCATCAGGGAAGCCGGCGGGGATAAATCGGGCGTGACCGGAGGTACAAAAGTTTTATCAGATCAGATAAAAGTTTTAGTTACAATTGAAAAAGGAGAATCATTCCTTGACAAGATGATAATGCTTGTTGAAGGGGCTTCAAGACAGAAATCTCCGAATGAAATTGCTTTGATAATTTTGCTGTCCGGACTGACATTAATGTTCCTGATTGTAACCGTTGCACTCGAACCATTCGGAAGATATGCTAATACTCCGATAGCCATCGCTTCACTTGTGGCATTATTCGTATGTCTTATTCCCACGACAATAGGCGGATTGCTTTCAGCTATCGGTATTGCCGGAATGGACCGGGCATTAAGGGCAAATGTAATTTCAAAATCAGGGAAAGCAGTTGAAACTGCCGGAGACATTGATACTCTGCTATTAGATAAAACGGGAACAATAACGATCGGCAACAGGAAAGCAACTAATTTTTTCAATGTAAACGGAATGGATGACAACACATTTATAAAATACTGCGCTATGAGTTCACTTGCTGATGAAACACCGGAAGGAAAATCTATAATAGAGCTTGCAAAGAAAAAAGGAATAGAAGTAAATCAGTCTCCGGAATATGATGAGAAATTTTTTAAATTCACGGCACAGACAAGGATGAGCGGTATTGACCTGAAAGACGGGACTGAGGTAAGAAAAGGAGCATTCGATGTCATTAAAAAATTAGTGCATGATAATAATAATGAAATTCCCCCAAAAATGCAGATCATCATTAACAAGATCGCTGAAGACGGAGGAACTCCGCTTGCAGTTACTGTAAATAATAAGGCGGCAGGTGTAATACAGCTTGAGGATATTATTAAGACCGGTATTCAGGAGAGATTTCAAAGACTGAGAAAAATGGGTGTGAAGACTGTGATGGTAACCGGTGATAATCCTTTGACCGCAAAATTCATTGCGAATGTTGCAGGAGTAGATGACTTCATTGCAGAGGCAAAACCCGAAGATAAGATGCAGTATATCATTAAGGAACAGAACAGCGGAAAACTTGTGGCAATGATGGGTGACGGGACGAATGATGCGCCTGCGCTTGCACAGGCTGATGTCGGTGTTTCAATGAATTCAGGAACTCAGGCAGCAAAGGAAGCCGGCAACATGGTTGATCTTGATAATGATCCGACAAAGCTCATTGAAATAGTTGAAATAGGAAAGCAGCTGCTTATAACCCGTGGAGCGATCACAACATTCTCAATTGCAAATGATGTTGCTAAATATTTTGCGATTGTACCGGCTTTGTTCATTGCTTCAATACCGCAGCTGCAGGCATTGAACGTAATGAACTTAACAAGCCCGCAGTCAGCGATATTGTCTGCTGTAATATTTAATGCAATAATAATCCCGTTGTTAATTCCGCTTGCATTGAGAGGTGTAGTCTATAAACCGATCGGAGCGGAAAAGTTACTTGCAAGAAACCTGCTGATTTACGGTCTGGGCGGAGTCATTGTGCCGTTTATAGGAATAAAAATTATTGACGTAATATTAACCTTTACAGGAATAGTTTAAATAATAAATATCATGAAAAAGAATCTTAAACAATCCATAATACTTTCTGTAATGATGATCATAATGTTCGGGTTTGCTTATCCATTGTTCATTTTTGTGATAGCTCAGCTGATGCCGGAGAAATCCATCGGTTCACCTGTCATTGTTGATAATAGGACAGCAGGGTTCGAAAATATCGGGCAAAGTTTTACAGATGATAAATATTTTAGCGGAAGACCTTCAGCAGTTGATTACAACGCTGCTTCCACAGGCGGTTCAAATAAAGGACCTACCAATCCGGAATATCTTGCGGAAGTGAAAGCTAGAATAGATTCATTTCTGGTTCATAACCCGGATGTTAAGAAAGAGCAAATTCCATCGGAACTCGTGACTGCCTCAGGAAGCGGGATTGATCCTGATATCTCCCCTGAAGCGGCATATATTCAGATCTTAAGAATAGCCAAAGAAAGGAATATCACCGAAGAAAAATTAAATGAACTGGTCAGGCAGAATATTGAAAAAAAAGGACTTGGATTTCTTGGTATAGAAAAAGTTAATGTACTAAAGCTTAACATAGCTCTGGATAAATTAAAATAATTTTTAAACATACTGCTATGCTTACAATATTAACACTGGAATTTTTGAACAGCAGAATATCTTCAAAAGAACATATTAAAATATCCGGGAATTATGTTTCCGGATCTGAAATAAATGACAAATTAAAGGAAGAACAATTAAGCAAGGAGAAAAATGAAAGAATTGAAAATTTCATTATACTGCTGCCTCTCTTAATTACGTTAGTGGGGTATATAATAATGTGCATCCTTGATAAGATATTCGGCTGAACTCATCTGAATTCTTCATTGCTGTCCAAGATAATTAAATTTCTAAAATTATCTTACATTATAGATGTGGAATTAAAACTTTGTGTATTTATACCTTAGTGGTTTCAATAGAATCCAATGTTTTGAGACACTTTTTTCAAAGGGGAGGGGGTCGGGGGGCAGCGTTGCTCAATGTTCCTGGAACATTCCGTATTTATAATTTATATCAAACATTTTAAATCGTTTTGGACGGATGTGTGATTTCAACTGAATATCACTAATAACTTTGTTTAATTTTAATTTAACAACACTTAAGTTGAAGTATTAAAAAATTAAAAACATATATGATAAAAAAATACTTCAGTAATAAATGCAGTACGTTATTTCTGTTAACACTTCTTTTATCTGCAGATTATCCGGGTTTAAAAAAATGTGAAGCTCAGACTGATCCTGAATTTAAAATAAGCGGTTATGCTGACACATATTACGCATACGATAATGATAAGAACGGAAGCAATCTGAGACAGTTCTCTGTAATTTCACCGATAAGGGACCAGTTCCGGATTAACCTTGCTCAGGTAACAGGAAAATATACAAATAATAATATCAGAGGAACTGTGACTTTACAGTTTGGAGATATTCCCAATTACAACTGGCCGCAGTCTCCGAATCAATATCTGCAGTACATTCAGGAAGCAAATGTCGGATTCCGTCCGGTAAAAAATCTATGGATAGACGGAGGTTATTTTCTTACTCATATCGGAGCAGAGGGAATACTTCCTATTAATAATTATCTGAACACACAAGCGCTTACAACATACTATGAACCAATCTATCAGAGCGGTATTAGAGTTGCTTATGATTTTTCGGATAAAGTATATGGTTCGCTGTATCTTCTTAACGGATACAATGTACTCGCTGACAATAATTTAAATAAGTCGGGAGGAATGCAGTTAGGTGTAAAACCGGTAAAGAATCTTGAACTGATTTACAATAATATATTCGGAAATGAACAGCCGCAGGGAAGTGAAGGCAAAACAAGATTTTACAACAACTTTGTAGTGAAGTACGCGCCAATTAAAAAATTAGATTTTCTGCTCGGCATTGATTTTGCGACACAACAGAAATCCGATATTTCGGATTCAGCGGCTTCAGCAAGCTTGTTTTCCGGACTGCTGGCAGTAAGATATAATTTTGTATCAAAGTTTTATATTTCAACAAGAGGAGAATATTTCGAAGACAACAACGGAATATTATCAGGTTTATACACTAACAATGAAGGTGATCTGATCGGGCTCAAGTCTGCGGGTATTGCATTTGCGCTGGAATACGATCCGACGGATAATTCCTATGTCAGAATTGATACCAGATTCTTAAAGACCGGGAATAATTTATTTATATTTAACCAGACTGAAACACCCCGTCAGGAAAGAACAGAAGTTACACTTGGTGCAGGAATAGAGTTTTAGACAAGTTAAGCGTGCCGTATTGAATTAAAATTGTAAAAACAGCAGCAGGCTTTATACCTGAAGATTCTAATCGAAGCCCCAAACAATAAGGTCGCGGCAGCGTTTGAATTTATATAATATATTTAAAATATAATGTTCCGTATAAAATAATTTTTTCCCTAATTTAAATCTTCGATTTCATTCAAATGAGCAAATAAAATGTAAGCTCTTTCAAACAACCCCACCCTGCCCTCCCCTTTGAAAAAGGGGAGGGTTTGGGAGGGGTTTTGGTGAATAAAAGTAAGCATTCAATGAAAATTTAAATTTACTAAATAATTATATAACCTTATTTCAAAACGTTTTGGATGGATATGATTTAATATATAATGTTCCGTATAACTTTGATTTATTTAAGAATTATTTTTTAATAATGCTCTTGACTAATGAAAGCGTTACGGAGCATTTTTAACATATGGCTGAAAGTACAATAAATCCGGATGCTGAAAAATTTCTTGAACTTATCAGGAAATCGAGAAACGGGAAGTTCAAGATCTACATTGGACTTTCGGCAGGCGTAGGAAAATCTTACCGGATGTTATTGGAAGCGCACGAAATGATAAAGAACAAAATTGATTTACTGATAGGATATATTGAAACACACGGCAGGGAAGAAACTGAAATTCTCATGGATGGGCTGCCCTCTATTCCAAGAAAGATAGTTTATTATAAAGGTAAAGAACTTGAAGAATTTGATATTGATAAGGTAATTAAGCTCAGGCCTGAAGTTGTAATTGTAGATGAACTTGCTCATACAAATGCTCCCGGCAGCAGGCATGAAAAAAGATATCAGGATGTGGAAGAACTTTTATATAATGGTATAAATGTAATAAGTGCGCTGAATATCCAGCATATAGAAAGCCTTAACCGTGTGGTACAGGAGATAACCGGAGTCGAAGTAAAGGAAACAATTCCTGACAGGGTCATTGCGCTGGCCGATGAGGTAGTGAATATTGATCTGACAGCAGATGAACTCATCAGCCGGTTAAGAGATGGTAAGATCTATAAAAAAGAGAAGATCGAATCGGCATTAAATAATTTTTTTAAAAAAGAGAACCTGCTGCAGCTGAGAGAGCTTGCATTAAGGGAAGTTGCAGATCAGGTAGAAAAGAAGATCAACTATGAAGTTCCCAGGTCAGAAAGATATGATACTGAAAGGATTCTTGTCTGTATAGGAAATGACTATAAACAAAATGAAAAGATCATAAGGCAGAGTTACAGAATAGCAGACCGGCTCGATTCTTACTGGAGTGTTTTATATGTTGAAACAGGAGGCGACCCGTTTGAAAATCTGGATCTTGCACTGCAAAGACATCTCATCAACAACTTCAAAATGGCAACCGAACTTGGTGCGGTTTCGGACAAAGTCAAAGCAGATTCGATTGTCGAGGGTATAATCAATTATACAAAGGAAAAAGAGATAACAAAAATTGTTGTAGGCAGACCCGGTAATAAACATTCAATAAAAAAAATGATCAGAGGTAATATTGTAAATAAGCTGATAGACGGATTAAAAGAAATTGACTGTGATCTGGAAATAATAACTTAGGAGATGAGATTAAAAACAATTTTACTATGGGGTTACTTCTTAATGGCAGCTTTAATTGTTGCCTTAAGTGCATTCAGCATTTATTTTATTGAAAGATTAAATTCTGCTTCAGAGAGGATTTTAAAGGATAATTATCTTTCCATAGAATCTGTCAACAGAATGATAGATAATCTTGATGTTATAGACAATTCCCGCGCTATCCTGCTTTCAAAAAAGAAGCAGGAAAATGAAACTTCCCGAAAAGAATATTCCGAAGCCAAGAGGATCTTTCAGCAATATCTGCAGATATGTGAAGGAAATATTACTGAAGACGGTGAGGAAGAATTATTACAAAGACTAAAACGGCAGTATGAAATATATATTTCGAAAATTGAAGAGACTGATACTTTAGCTTCAGATGAGAAGTACATAAACGAATTAATTCCTGAATACAGGAAGGTGAAAAATCTTTGTTATGATCTGCTCAATCTGAATGAGAAAGGAATGCTAAAGAAAAACGAGAATGCAAAGTTAATATCAAGAGAAACAGAGATATATATGCTTGTAGTTGCCGGGATCACCCTGCTTTTCGTAATAATAATAATTGCAAAAGCCCCGTCAACAATAATTCAGCCTATATCAGAACTTACTGAAAAAGTTAAAGCTATCTCAGAAAGAAAATATTCAGAAAGGATCGACGTTAAATCTGACAATGAAGTAGGTGAGCTTGCAAAGTCTTTCAATAAAATGGCGGAGAAGCTCAGCGAATACGAGAAGTCAAATGTTGAGAAGCTCATAGTGGAAAAGAAAAGAGCTGAAGCAATTGTTGAGAATATGCGCGATGCTATTATTGTACTGGATGAAAGGAATGATATAATACTTGTTAATAAGGTTAGTTCTGAATTGCTGGGACTATCTCAGTCTGCACTTATCGGAAACAATGTAAATGAAATTGCAGGGATGAATAATCTTTTCAAAAATATTCTGAACGGAAAAGAGCGCCTGCAAAATGATAAATCTGAGGGAAAGGATAATTATCTGAGAATAGTTTTTAAAGATAAAGAGGAATATTTTCTCAAAGACTTTACTGATATTCCTGACTCAAACGGGAAAATTATCGGGACTATCATAGCTTTGAAAAATGTTACGGGATTCAAAGAGCTGGATGAGATCAAAAGCGGTTTCGTAGCCACAGTATCTCACGAGCTGAAGACTCCGCTTGCAGCAATGAATATGAGCCTGAGGCTTATTCAGGATCCAAGAGTTGGTGAACTGAATGCTGAACAGAAGAAGTTAACTGCTGCTATGAAGGATGAAGTTAAGCGTCTTCTGAAAATGGTAAATGAACTTCTCAATCTTTCAAAGATCGAATCAGGGGGAGAGATATACAAGTATCAGGAAGTTTCTGTTGATGAGCTTATAGATGCCTCCGTGACTCCAATGCTTTTGCAGTTCGAACAGAATAAGATAAATTTTCAGCTGAATGTCGAAGAAGGACTTCCGAAATTAAAGCTTGATGTAAACAAGATCGCATGGGTAATAATCAATCTATTAAATAATGCGGTAAGATATTCAAGACAGGGAGGAGAGATCAAATTCAGTGTAAGCAGGGAAAATAATTTTATTAAATTCTCCGTAAGGGATAACGGTGTTGGAATTAAACCTGAATACATTGATAAGATATTTCAGAAATTCGTACAGGTAAATAAATCGAACCTGGAAAGTCAGTATAAAGGAGTTGGACTCGGACTGGCAATAGCAAAGGAATTCATCGAAGCCCACAAAGGTGATATCTATGTTAAAAGTGAGTTTGGAAAGGGAAGTGAGTTTACATTCACTTTGCCTTTTAATAATTAAAAGTTAAAAGTTGATAATTTAAAATTACATGTTTTAATAATAAAATAGATATACCCTGTAACTAATGCATCAAGGAATTATCTTATGAACAAAATCCGAAGAATTGTTGTAAGCTAAAATGATATCTGACAGATCCGTAATGCCGTCTCCGTTAAGATCAGTGATAACAAATCCGGATGAGAAAACAGTCGCATCATTATATACAGTAATAACATCTGTCAGATCAACTAAACCGTTCTGATCAGCATCTCCGGTGTAAATGCAGTATTTTCCGTTTATTAATTTCAGATTGTTACCGTAAGCATTGCCTGCTGAAGAAGTAAAATCATAATTAAAAACAGACGCATCAGCAGTAATAGAATCACCGCCTGCTTTGCTCCAGGTTTCGATTGTATTAAAATAGCTGACCACAATATAGTATTTTCCTGAAGGAGCATTATAAAAAGTATTCAGTCCGGTAAATGAAATTGAATCTATCACGGATTTCGCAGAATCCCTTAACCTGAACGGGGAGGCCGCATCTCTTAAATAAAGTTTAACTGTATCGCGTCTGTTCATCTGGTTCAAAGATTCATTGTACATTCCTTCGAGCAATACTTTAAGATTAATATTTATTACGGGACCCGGACCTTCGGTACATCTCCAAATACCCCCCGCAGCAGCGCCTGATGTTCCAGCAAAAATTTTAAGCGATGAATTATAATTTATTGTTAATATCGGCGTAGCCGTAGTAGTGAAGTTATAATTTGTAAAAGAAACTCCGTTATCTGTCGACCTGAATACTCCTCCGTTACCCGAAGTATAAAAATTTCCCGCCAGGCTGTATGTAAAACCTCTCTGACTTGCCGGTGAATTGCTGACTATAGTCCAGGTTAATCCTTTATTGGTTGATCTTCCGAAATTATATGGAGTAGTGGTGGTAAGCATAAAAACATCACCGTTTGGCTGCTGTAAAAGATTATATCCGTTCTTTCCCGGATTAAGATTAGTGCTGAATGTAAGCCCGTTATCTGTTGATCTGTAAAATCCCACTGACGTAGATCCTGTCACGCCGACATACACAATATTCGCGCTGTCTATATCCACAAGAACCGGAAGACAGTTTAAACCTGTAAGAGCTGTCTCGTTAAAAGTAAGACCGTTATCTGTGCTTCTGAAAAATCCGGTTGATGTATTTATATATATGAATCCGCCGGGACCGCATTCTACTCCCTGTACATTTTTATTATTAAAGGAAGAAGAAGGAATCAGAGTGAAGTTTAAACCGCTGTTAGTGGATTTCAGCAGACCGGTTGAATAGTGTGCAACATACATTGTTCCCTGCTGATCAAATGCAAAATCCCACATGGTCTGGCCTGAACCTATGTAAACTGTATCCCAGGAATCGCCGCCGTTAGTTGACTTCCAGACCCTTGAGTTATTACCGGTAAGACCTCCGGCAAATATATTTCCCTGATTATCCTTTGCAAAAGACCACACATTTCTTCCGTTGAGTTTCTGATCCCAGGTTTGTGATTGGGAAATTCCCGTTATACACATTGCAGAGATAATAAATAATAAAATGGTTTTCATGATGTTGTATTAAATTTTAAAAAATTAATTGCTTAACTTGATTGGAAATTTATTAATAAGTAAAAACTATAATCGGTTAAAATCTTTTAATAAAACTTCAAAGTCTGAATGGAAAATATTCTTCAGCAATTGTCAGCTATCTCGAAAAATATTTCAACAGGATCACAGGAGCATCAGAGTATGCTAAAACAGCAAATCAAGTCCCGGATGATAATAGATGAATCGGAATTTTTTCGGTTATGAGGTTACATCTGAAAATAATATGTTTTCATGTATGAATAAAGATAAATAGTATAGATAATGTTTCCTTCGATTGCATAGCCATTACCTTATGCAATCAAAGGATCATTTATGTGAAATGTATTTTTGAAAAAGGAATAGGAAATACAATTTTCCTGCCGCTAAGCAAACATCTTATTTACATCTACTTTTTTGAAACAATGACCTCAACTGATTTTGTCGGACTACCAAACAATTTTCCATCATCCTTCATCATGCAGCACTGAAAATACTGCCATCCTGTTTCATCAGGCTTCACTTTGAATTTGAATGTAACAGTACCTCCCGGATCTACATTATTAGGCAGCTGAATATAACCTGCATTCCATAAGTTAATCGTAATAAGTGTCATTTTTGTATCAACAAAAACAAGATGCTCATTTCCCTGAATCCACGTTTTGTTCCCTGTATTACTCATAGTTATACTGACTTCAGAAAGCTCGTTTACAATCATGGAATTAGGAACTTTCTGCTCTATGAATGAAGCATTGTATTCCCTGGGATCATTCTGGGTTGCGCTGTTTCTGACAACGCTTATTGCAACTCTTTCAGTTTTCTGCCCGAAGTAACCGCTTCCCGACTTCATCATCCACTGAAGTCCGTAATTGCCCGGATTCGACGGAGCAACAACATAAAATTCTACATCAGAAGTCTGACCGGGTTCTATTGAACTTGATAAATAATAAGATGAAGAATTCCAGTCAGGATAAATTATATCCGATGGCTCTGTATATGATGAGATCTTATAATCACTGTATTCAGAAGCATGCCAGGTTCTGTTGCCGGTATTTTTTAAAGTAAGAGACACTTTATATTTTTCACCCGCTGTCATGGTTTCTGCAATACGAAGACTCACAATCTCGGAATTATTTCCATCCGCATCTGCCGTACTCTTTGCGGAATCAATGCTGACATTAACCGTATTGTCAGTATACTCACCGAAAAAATTATTATCTTTTGTCATAGCCCATTGCATTTTATACATACCCGGGATCTTCGGTGCAATGATATTAAACAGAAAAGTTACTTTACCGGCGGGCGGAACATCATTTGAAAGATCTACCCTTCTGATTCCCCAAATACCCGAACTGTTGTTTGATTCAGATTCATTATAGATTCCAAGATAATAATTGTCCCCTTTGGTCCATTTATTCTTTCCGTTATTCAGCACTGTTACAGTTGCAGAATAATCCTGCCCGGGAGCAAGCTTTTCGGGTAGATCATAAGATATTATCTGCGAATTATTTTCGGATTTTAAAGATCCTTTTTTTACCGGATCATTCTGGGAATATATATTAAAGTTAATACACAGCATTAAAATATATACAGTGATGAACGGGGTTACTCTTTTATGATTCAATTGAAAACCTTTCTGATTTAGATTCTAAAATTTAATTCAAATTAATGAATGCTAAAATGCACAATTAGTACAATTAGTTCAATTAATATTTTCTAATAATATTTCTTATTCAGCAATTTTAGATTTTTAATGATCTCATTGAAGAAATTTAATCCTGTGCAAATAATATTTTTGCATATAACTGATATTTGATATTGCTTAATTAAGAATTGCTAAGATAAATTATTTTTTATAGTTTCCATAAACAAAAATAAAAAAAATATTATTATAAGGAGTAAATCATGAGTAAATCGTTTTACAAATATACTTTCTTTCTTTTTTTATTGTTAGTAATCGGCTGTTCGTCAACACAGACAGGTATGTATAAACCCCCTGACAGCAATACCGGCTGGAAAATTAATGTCACAAAAAAACCTTCCATCACGGATGAGTTTATTCTGACGATAAATGATTCAGTTGTTATAAGTGATACTTTCCCTCTGATCGGAGATAATTTTGAAAAGGCAGGAACATACCGCGGAAAGAAAGTTATGATGAACGGCTTTAGAAAATCAAACACTACTACTGATTCAAACGGAAATACCAAATCGGAAGACTCTTATCAGATACGCGTATTCATTGATGATGTGCAGGTGGACAAGTTTGATTTTTAGAAATAATCAATAAAGTTAATATTATCAGGAGAAATTCTTTCTGTCTTC
>CAZLOL010000095.1:0-2004 GCA_964561045.1 uncultured Ignavibacteriaceae bacterium
TTATTATTATGCTTTGACAATAAACGGTATGACACTGCACAGAAGGAGTATGATATTGCTGAAGTGACAAAGAATTGAAAAACGCCCGGGCTATCCCAAAAGTCAAAATCTACGGTTTGTCATTTTCGCGAAAGCGGAATTTCAGTGAAGCCTAAAGATTCCATCTTTTCAAAAGATGGAATCTTTGGATTTGTTCTTTGAAATTTAACCGCAGCAAAATAATTTAAAGATAAATTATTGAATTCAGCTCACAGGTTTTTGAATCCCAATTCAGAAGGAATTTTTAAAAACACTTATTTCATTAATTAATTGGCATTTAATTATTCGCAGTCTTACCGGGAAATCTTCCCGGCAAAATATAACATACATATGGAACAGGAAGACATACTTATCTGATCCTAAGGTAAGTTCAGGCGACCGGCAGTAATACGGCTCACACCCACCGGGAATTGCAACGGGTACTCAGAAATACGATTGAGTAATAAGGAAATGCGGCTGAGATACAATGACAAACTCCGGCATATCACAGTGAAGCGGATATGTATCAGAGAAACACGGCTCATGTATGAAGAAAATTGTCGCACACCTGCCGGGATTTGACTCAGTGTCAGAGAACTGCAGATCAGGTATGCAGAGACTTGCCGCAGACCCGGGAGAATGCGGCTCTGTACCGGAGGAACTTCCCGGTGCAACTCAAAGAAATACGCGCCGGATAAAGATGTATGTCTGTATTGAAAAGAAAATAGCTCATGCAACCAATATTATTACCAGCGCATCAGGCAGAAATAGCGTCTACAGAGAGTGTTGAATCTGTTTTTGATTGCAGCTTGAATGCTAAGGAATAAACTATCTGTGGTGTAATTAAGAAAATCTCCACACCTCCCAACGCCATTAAGTTATAGGAAAAAATTTTTATTGATAGTGTAATGTAAATATATCATTGAATCCGGATTTAATTATTTTACCATGATCTTACCCTGTTAATTGTTCCTATGCTTGTATTATAAGAATTTATCATGCTGTTATAATCATTTATCACATCATTATACTTCGACTTAAATGCATTCTCATTTTTTGAATCCGGAGCTTCAGTGAAAAATGTTTTGCCTGCATCTATAAAATTTAAAGCAGAAGGTGAAAAATAGTCTTCAAAATGGTACTTCATGAATTTAGTCTTTTCGGAGAACTCAGCATTCAACACGCTTCTTTTGCTTTCATTAAATACATTTTCAAAATCATAAAATTTTGTTTTAGCAGCTGTCAAATCACTTTTAAATTCAAGTTTATCAAAATTTTCATAAAACAATTCAGCAGCGTCAAGAATATTTCCGTACGCATTCAGCATTACAGCAGAAGATTTTTCATCCGGATCGGAGATCGAAGAAAGATCTAAGACTTTTCGTTCCGGTTTATATTTTTTTATAGAACCCGAAAATTTCATAAATCCGGTTTTGTAATTATTGTACGCTGTCTTCATTTCTTCATCATACGGTCTTACTTTAGACAAATCTTTAGCATATTCCCTTTTCATATAATAATCTGAGACTTTATCAGAAACATTATAAAATTCTTCCATAGCCGGCAATAAACTCTTAAGATCTCCTTCAATTTCTTTCTGCATGTCTTCTGAAGCCTTTAGTTTTGAAAGTTCTCCTCCGTCAAACAAAGATCTCTTATATTCTTTGATGCTCATTCCGAGTTGCTGCACTGCAACCTGCATTCCGACCGGGATGATAAGAGAATTTTTCGAAACCTTTGATGGATCAGGCACGTCACGTATATAGTCAGTGTAAATATTCTCGCTGTTATCCTGTATCTTATTCATCACTTCTATGTATTTATTATAGAATTTCATGTCACCTTCAGGAGTAACTTCCTTAACAGTTTCTTCTTTACCGGAAAATTCTTTTTTTGCATTTAATTTTTCCTTAAGCTTATTGACTATCGAGCAGCCGGTAAGTATGATAAAACTCAGTATCAAAATTGCCGGAAATTTTAATTTAG
>CAZLOL010000095.1:2104-13358 GCA_964561045.1 uncultured Ignavibacteriaceae bacterium
CCATGAATTTGGAATTTAGTTTGCTGTAAATAAGTTTTATATTGCACATTAAACTACAATTCAATTATAACTCTCAAATAATCATATGATCAATTATCAAAATCCTGATAAGTTTGTAAACAGGCATTTAGGACCTGATGAAAAAGAAATTAGCGGGATGCTTGAAGTTATAGGGGCATCATCTCTCGATGAACTTATCTCAGAAACAATTCCTCAGCAGATCAGAATTAAAAGCGAATTAAACCTTGAAGAACCGGTAAGCGAATATAAATTTTTACAGGATCTGAAAAAGATCGCTGCTAAGAATAAAGTTTTTAAATCTTATATCGGAATGGGTTATTATCCTTCAATTGTACCACAGGTAATACAAAGGAATATACTTGAGAATCCGGGCTGGTATACGCAATACACTCCGTATCAGGCAGAAATTTCACAGGGCAGGCTTGAAGCTTTGCTAAACTTTCAGACAATGGTGATCGATCTGACGGCGATGGATATTGCAAATGCATCTTTACTTGATGAGGGAACTGCTGCAGCTGAGGCGATGCTGATGTTTTACCATGCGAGAAGCGCAGCTAAAAAAAATGCCACAACATTTTTCGTTTCGGAAGAGTGTTTCCCCCAGACAATTGAAGTTGTCAGAACCAGAGCGACTCCTGTCGGCATAAATGTAATAGTAGGAGATCATAATAAACTTGAATTAACGGATGATATCTTCGGAATTCTGGTTCAGTATCCTTCAGGTAGCGGAGAAATTTATGATTACGGAAATTTATTTGAGGAAGCTCATTTAAAAGATATTTTTACGATAACCGCTGCGGATATATTAAGTCTTACTCTGCTGAAACCTCCGGGAGAATTCGGTGCAGATGCAGTTGTCGGGTCTACACAAAGATTCGGAATCCCCATGGGCTACGGAGGACCTCATGCAGCTTATTTTGCTACAAAGGATAAATTTAAAAGACAAATACCGGGAAGAATAATCGGAGTATCAGTAGATGTACACGGTAACAGGGCATACAGGATGGCTTTACAGACACGCGAGCAGCATATTAAAAGAGAAAAAGCCACAAGCAATATCTGTACTGCTCAGGTCTTGCTTGCAGTAATGGCAGGTATGTATGCAGTCTATCACGGACCGGAGGGATTAAAAGCCATAGCTGAAAAAACTTACGCACTTGCTAAGTTACTGGATGCCGCATTGAAAAAAATAGGTTTTGATCAGGTGACGAAAAATTATTTTGACACTCTTGAAATAAAGTCTGATAAAAAACTTATCTCAAAAATTAGAAAAGCCGCAGAAAAAAATAGAATCAATTTCAGATACTTTGATAATTCAATAGGTATTTCAATCAGTGAAGTAACTGAGTTTGATGATATTAAAGAAATAGTTTCAATATTTGCCGGAGCAGCTGAAAAAGATGCACCGGATCTGAATTTATTGTCAGAAAGAATTGATCCTGAAATTCCGGTTGAATTCAGACGAGAGAGCAACTACCTTTTAAACCCGGTGTTCAATACTCATCATTCAGAAACAGAGTTGCTCCGTTATTTGAAAAATCTTGAGAATAAAGATCTGTCTCTTACTACCTCAATGATTCCTCTTGGTTCATGCACAATGAAATTAAATGCAACAGCAGAGATGACCGGATTGTCCTGGGATGAATTTGCAAATATTCATCCGTTTGTTCCGTTTGATCAGGCAAAGGGTTATCTTGAAATTATAGATGAACTTGGGAAAGACCTCAATGCAATTACCGGATTTCCTGCTGTTTCTTTACAGCCAAATTCCGGTGCACAGGGTGAATATGCAGGTTTAATGGTCATCAGACAGTATCATCTTAAAAGGGGAGATGCTCACCGCAATGTATGTCTGATCCCGTCTTCTGCTCACGGTACAAATCCGGCAAGCGCAGTAATGGCCGGAATGAAAGTAATAGTAGTCAGCAGCGATGCTAACGGAAACATTGATGTTGAAGATCTGAAAAAGAAAGCCGAACAGTTTAAGGATAACTTAGCGGCATTGATGGTAACATATCCTTCCACGCACGGGATATATGAAGAGACGATACAGGAGATCTGTGATATAATTCACAATAACGGAGGTCAGGTTTATATGGACGGCGCAAACATGAATGCGCAGGTCGGACTCACAAGTCCTTTTATGATAGGTGCGGATGTCTGTCATCTGAATCTTCATAAAACTTTCTGCATACCTCATGGTGGAGGAGGTCCGGGAATGGGACCTATTGGTGTTGCCGAGCATCTGAGAGAATTTCTTCCGGGACATTCCGTAGTGAAGTTAGGAAATAAGAACTCTATCACTGCAGTTTCATCTGCTCCATGGGGAAGTCCCAGTATTCTGATTATATCTTATGCCTATATTAAAATGATGGGTTCTAAAGGGCTCACCGATGCTACTAAGATCGCTATTCTTAATGCAAATTATCTGAAAGCAAAGTTAGATGGACAATATAAAACATTATATTCCGGAAAGAACGGCAGAGTTGGTCATGAGTTAATATTCGACATGAGAGAATTCAAGACAACTGCAAAAATTGAAGTAGAGGACATTGCCAAGAGACTTATGGATTACAACTTTCATGCTCCTACGGTTTCATTCCCGGTACCGGGAACACTCATGGTAGAGCCGACTGAAAGTGAAAATAAATTTGAGCTTGACAGATTCTGTGATGCAATGACGGTAATAAGAGAAGAGATAAGGGAAATTGAATCAGGTGAAGCTGATATAACTGATAATGTATTGAAAAATGCTCCTCACACTGCACAGAGTATAGTTGCAGATGACTGGAAACATCCGTATTCGAGAGCGAAAGCAGTTTATCCGATATCATTCGGACAGATAAGTAAATTCTGGCCAAGTGTTGGAAGAATTGACAGCGCATACGGTGACAGGAATCTGGTATGCAGCTGTAATCCGGTGAGTGATTATGCGGAGGCATAATAGAAAGTAGAGAGTAGTGAGAAGTGTGAATTGAGTATTGAGTGTTGAGTACATATTATTGAGAATTTCGTAAAATGTATTGAGTTATAACTCAATCAAGAATATTTACAACGATATAATATTCGCATTTCACTCCAAATACACTATACTCAAAACACAAAATTCAAAACTAACTTTGCATTACTATTTTAAATTATCTAAATATTAATTAATTTACACACAAATTTATTAACCAAAAATAATATATGTTATCAAAAGAAAAATTCATTGAAGAAGTAAACGCTGCTATTGAAAAGAAAAGTTTACTGGATCATCCGTTTTATCAAAAATGGAACGAGGGAAAGCTTACTACTGAGGAACTTAAAGAATATGCCAAACAATATTATCATTTTGTTAAACATTTTCCGAGATTTGTAAGCTGCGTTCACTCAAACTGTGATGATGTAAATACACGTAAGATATTGCTGGAAAATCTTGCAGATGAGGAAGGATACAAAACCGGGATAGAAGATCATCCGAGACTCTGGATCAACTTTGCTGCGAGTTTAGGGTTGACTGAAGCTGAAGTAAAAGCAACTGAACCTATCAGAGAAGTTGAAGATCTTGTTGACGGAATGTATGAACTTACGCGCTCACCGGAATTTACATTAGGACTTGCAGCGCTGTATGCTTATGAATCACAGGTACCTAAAATTTCCAGGACTAAGATCGACGGCTTGAAGAAATTTTACGGAATAGATTCAGAGAAAGCAATTGAGTTTTTCAAAGTTCACGAAGAAGCGGACATTTATCACTCACGTGATGAAATGGAAATAATGAATAATACCAACAGGTCACTTGAAGATCAGAAAAGACTTATCAATACGGTTGACGAATCTGCTTCACTTATGTGGAATTTTCTTGACGGTGTTTATAAAAATTATTGCGTGAATTGATTTTTAAAATCTTTTTAATTTTAGAGGGAATAATTCCGGTAGGAATGTTCCCTCGATTTTTTTATGAAAGACACTAATGTTATCAAAGAAATATTGTCATCATATAATTCAATTGCTGTAGTAGGATTTTCTCAGAACCGCTCAAGACCGAGCAACCGAATTGCGAGATATATGAAGGGCAATGGATATAAAGTTTACGGAGTAAATCCCGGTCTGGATAAAATGGAAATCGATGAGATAAGCTGTTTTGCAAAAATAGCTGACCTTCCGGAGCACGTTCAGATAATCAATGTATTCAGGAGATCTGAATTTATGTTTGATCTTATGAAAGAAATAACACAACTTGACTATAAGCCGGCAGTTGTCTGGACTCAGATCGGAGTGATCAGCAGTGAAGCAAAAGAACTCGCAGCAATAAAAGGCATACATTATATTGAGAATAAATGCATAATGATAGAACATAATAATTTATAACTGCTGAAATATCAGATGCCGCAAAAAACAAATTATAAAAAAATATTATACGGAATACTCTCATTCTTTATTCCGTTTATTGTTTATGTGATCACACTGGCTCCGACAGTTTCATGGATTGATTCCGATGAACTTACCACGGCTTCAGCTCTTCTTAAAATTGCACACCCAACAGGATATCCGTTATTTACCATCTTAGGAAAATTATTCACTTTACTCCCGACAGGGGATGAGGCATACAGTCTCAATCTTATGTCTGCATTTATTTCTTCAGCTGCAGTTTTTATTCTTTTTAACCTGATGTTGTTTCTTATAAATAATTTTAGAATTACAGGATCAGATAAATCTGTTTTAAATAATCTGCCGGAGAATGCTGTTTTAAACATTTGTCTTGCATCATCCCTGTTATTTGCATTCTCAAAAACATTCTGGGACAATGCGAATGTCGTAGAAGTATATTCTCTTCATTCATTCTTTATTATTTTACTCATCTTTCTTTTTTTAAAAGCAATTAGCTCAGACACGAACCGGAAGAGCGGGAATCTTAATAATGCTAGTGACAAGTACTGGATTTTATTTTCATTTGTCCTCGGTTTAAGTTTTGCAAATCACATGACGACAATATTTTTATTTCCCGGATTTATCTTTTTATTTATTTCAGAGTTTGGTTTCAATAAGAATCTGCTGAAAAGACTTACGATCCTACTTATACCGTTCTTCCTGGCACTAACTTTATATGTATATCTGATAGTAAGAGCAGACAGCTCTATGATTAGCTGGGGTCATACTAATACATTTGATAATTTCGTTGCGCATATCACCGGGAGGCAATATGATACGGCAATGTTTAGATCTGCAGCAGATCTGAAAATTCAGCTTTCGAGATTTTTTGAAAAATACCCGGAAGAGTTTGTTTATCTGAATGTGATTCTGATAATTCCCGGACTGATTCAGCTTTTTAGAATGAGCAGAAAATTATTTTACTTCACAGTAATACTTTTTGTTACATGCATTTTAACAGCATCTAACTATACAATTTATGATATATATTCTTACTACCTGTTATCATCTGTTGTAACATCAGTCTGGATCGGATTCGGAATAATCTATGTAATAAATATATTCAGCAGTTTCAAAAAACAATTAAGCTATGTTATCATTCTGATATTTTTTCTGCCGTTATCATATAATTTTGCTGAAAATGACAAGAGCAGGGATTACATGGTCAAGGATTATGTGTTTAACCTGTTTAATTCGGCTTCTGAAAATTCTATTGTCATTACAAATTATAACCCTACTTACTATTTTCAATATGTTAAAAAAGTCAGACCGGATATTATTTTCATAAACAGGGATTATATGTACAATAAATGGTATCTGAATTCTTTAATGGAGACTTATCCGGAAGTATTGAAAGAAAGCAGATCTGAATTTGAAGCATATTCAATAGAATTGGATAAACTTCATAAAAATAAAGCAAGATATCTTTCTCCAAAAACACAGGCAGATAGTCAGGATATATTGAATTTTCAAACAGCTTTACGAAATCTTCTTAATAGTATCATTGAAAATAATCTGAAAGAAAGAAATGTTTATACAACTCTTGAAATAGATGAAGTAAACGATGAAAAATTCGCCGTACCGTTTACTAAAACTCCTAACGGAGTGTTGTTGAAACTCAGCAAAGAAAAAGTGCAACCGGACAATAAATATACTGAATTGAAGTATGAGTTAATTAAAAGCGATGACTTTTTTAAAAACTATGTAATGGATATTTATTATAAGGCTAATATGAATGAAGCAAAATACATGATTGATAATTCCGGTTTTGACACGGCACTTATTTTTATCAATAAAGCTTTGGAGATCAAACCTGATTCTAAGGAAGCAAGACAACTCATGCAGAAAACAGATCAGTTGCGGTCCAAATCAAATTAATATAATTTAATAATCATAATAATTAAAATCTTTTGAAGGGAAGTAAAAAAATTATTTATCAGTTAGCTTCTTTTTTTATACCATTTATAGTTTATCTGATAACACTTGCTCCATCAGTAACATTTATCGATTCAGGAGAGCTGGCAGCTGTTGCTTCAAGACTTGGAGTAGCTCATCCAACAGGTTATCCGCTATTCACTATTATAGGAAAGCTGTTTACATTTCTGCCGGTTGGTGATGAGATTTACAGACTTAATTTAATGAGCGCTGTTATTTCTTCCCTGGCTTTGTTTATGTTTTTTAATCTTATGGTATTATTGCTGAGTGATAAGCATCTGATCAATGATATGCAGACTTATTCAGGAAAAATGTCACCTTTTATAATTTATAATATTTCATTGTCATCAGTTTTAGTTCTGGCTTTTTCAAGAACATTCTGGGATACAGCAAATGCAATTGAAGTATATTCACTGCATTCGTTTTTTTTAGTAACAAATATCTATCTGATCCTGAAAGCCTGCAGTTATGATCCAGGCAATGAAAGTTCATATATTAAAAAAGAAAGATACTGGCTGTTATATGCATTCGTTTTGGGACTGAGTTTTACAAATCATCTGTCAACTATATTTCTTTCCGTCGGCAGCATATATTTATATTTTGCAGTTAACGGTTTTAAAAAAGATTCTTTTAAAAGGATACTTATTCTTACAATCCCATTTCTCTTCGGATATTCTGTTTATGTCTATCTTCTTATCCGGGCAGATAATAATGTACTAAGCTGGGGTTATCCGCATAATTTTGATAATTTCTGGCGGCATTTTACGGGCAAGCAGTTCAGTATCTGGATGTTCAGTTCAATGGAAAATGCAAGTAAACAGTTCTCTTATTTTACTAATAATTATCCGGCAGAGTTTTTTTATATACCGCTCTTAATTGTCATTCCCGGATTATTTGAAATATACAGAAAAAGTAAAAAATTGTTTTACTTTACTTTTTTATTATTTGGTTTCTGCATTATGTATGCGATAAACTATGATATTTATGACATAGACTCATACTTTCTTCTTGCATTTATTGTAACTGCTATCTGGTTCGGATTCGGTCTGCTTTTTTTATGCGGGAAACTTAAAGAAAATGTCAAAGCTATAAGCTTTGCATTTTTATTAATATGCCTGATTCCGCTCAGCCAGAATTTTTCTAAAGTAGATGAAAGCAAAAACTACTTCGTTGATGATTATACGTTTAATATATTCCGTTCTGCTCCTGAGAATTCGATTATATTCTCCACACAATGGGACTTCTGGATATCATCGTCATTTTATCAGCAATATGTGAGAAATATTCGTCCTGACATTATTGTAATAGATAAAGAGCTGATGCGTAAGAGCTGGTATATGCATCATATCGAAAATCAATATCCGGGTATTTATGACAAGAGCCGGATAGAATTTGAATCGTATCTTACAGAGCTTAGAAAATTTGAAAAAAATCCGGACCGGTATACGAAACCGGTATCTGAGACTGACAGACAGGACCTAATGAAAATTCAGACAGCTTTTTTAAATCTGCTAAACAGCATAGTAGATAAAAATTACGGTGAAAGAAATATTTTTACAACTTTTGAGATAGAGCAGGAGAATAATGAAAGGTTTGGAAAAGATTATACAAGAGTTCCGGAAGGACTATTAATAAAGTACAGTAAAGAAAAAGGCTATGTTGAATATAATGAACCTGAAATGACTTATACGATAACAGCTAATGAAGGGTATCATTATAATTTTATCATGACAGCTTATTATAATGCGTTTCTCAGCAGGGCAAACTATTTAATGAATCATTCAAAATATGATGAAGCCGAAAAGATGATAAAAAAGGCAATGGAAGTTAAACCGAATGCCCCGGATGCAAAACAGCTTATTAATAAACTGAATCAACTCAGGGCTCATCAAAATTCAAACACAAAATAATTATTGAGAATATGTATATTAAATATTTTATGTATTATGTCTGTCAATATTGCATTATCGGGTACAGCATCAGATACTCTGAAATCAGAGACCGATTCTGTACGGGAGAATAGTGATACCGTGATACAGGAAACTATATATGTTAGAAATATTCTTATAGCCGGAAATGAAATTACTGATGAAGATATAATCACCAGAGAAATATTAACTAAGAAAAATAATAAACTAGATCCTGTGATACTAAAAGGAGATATAGAAAGGATTTACAGGTTAGGTCTTTTTAATAAGGTGGATGTATATCCGGTACCTACTGATTCAATGTATCATACAGATCTTATGTTTCTTGTAGAGGAAAGGTTTTACATACTTCCGATTCCCCAGGGAGGTTTTAAAAACGGGGAGTTCTCAAAATTCTGGGCCGGAGCAAACGTATCATGGCAGAATTTCAGGGGAAGGAATGAAACTTTAACATTTAGTTTTGGAATAGGATATGAGCCGTTTGCGAGTCTAAGTTATTCTGTACCATGGATCGGAGAGAATGCGCATTACTTTTCATCTGCATCTCTGAGCTATTCCAAGAATTACAATCAGAGCCTTCAGGCGCTTAATGATTCTACTTCCAATTCCATTCCGTCCTCAGCGGATAATTTTCTCATTTATAATTTTAATACGGCTGTAACTATTGGAAAATATTATACGAATAATTTTTCTCTTGCAGGCAGAATAGGATATAATTTAATAGAATCTGTCCCTTATGAAGAGGGAAGAACCGTTACTCCGGACGGAAAAGATAATTTTCTGACAGTATCCATTTCAGGAAAATATGATACCAGAAATTCGCTGGAGTATACATTAGCGGGGTCATATTACTTTCTTCAATATCAAAAATTCGGTATCGGAAAGCTCTTTGATTTTAACAGAGTGAATTTTGAAGCAAAGAAATTCATACCAATAAAGCTCAGTGATAAATATGCAGTTACATTTGCAACCAGGGCGATAGGATCTTTATCATTCGGAGGAACTATTCCGTATTATCTGGATGAGTATTACGGATACGATAAGATCATAAGAGGTTATAAAACAATTGTTTATGAAGGTGAGAACCAGCTCGGGTCATTCAATGAATTCAGAATTCCGGTTATTGATCCTTTTTATTTTAAAGGCAAATCTGTACCGCTGGTTCAGAATATTTCAATGCTGAAGAAAATGAGTTATAAATTCGGATTATATACAACATTGTTTTTTGATGTAGGAGGCGTTTGGTATAAGAAAGATAATTTTTTCAAAACTCAGTTCATAAACGGTTTCGGGGCAGGTTTAAACTTCATTCTTCCTTTTGGTTTTGTAGGTCGAACTGATTTTGCGTTCAGAAAAGAAGAAAAGAGATTTATTCCCCAGATCATATTTGATCTGGATGCTTCATTTTAAACATTATATTCTATGGAATATTATTTTACTAAAAAAAGTAATGTAAATACGGGAAAGAGTGAATTAATTGTAGATGATTTTGAATATAAACATTTAGTAAAAGTTTTAAGAAAGAATACAGGGGATAAAATAACAATTACAGATGGTGAACGAAATATTTACAGCTGTAAGATAAAAATAATTGAAAAGAATAAAATTATCTGTGAGATATTAAATATTAATTATAATTTATATGAGCTACCTCTTGATATAAGGCTTTATCTGTCACCTTTAAGAAATGCATCAAGATTTGAGTTTGCAGTTGAAAAGGCAGTTGAGCTCGGGGTGAATTCCATACATCCTATAATTACAGAGCATACTGTAATTAAGAATAATTTCAGCAGTTCAAAAGCAGAAAGACTTAGAAAGATCATCATTGGAGCCATGGGGCAGTCGCAGAGATGTTTGCTTCCAGAGTTATTCGAGCCTGTTACAGTTGCGAAAATGATTGAAGATACTATTGCTGTAGAAAATAAAGTCGTCATGTATGAATTTTCCGGTGACAGATCAGAGATTAAACTTTCGGACAAGTCAAAAGGTCTTTTATTAATGATAGGTCCGGAAGGCGGAATAAGTGAGCCTGAAATTCTACTGTTAAAGAATAATAACTGGCAGGTCAGGTCATTGGGAAGCAGAAAAATAAGAGCTGAGACAGCAGCCATAGTTTCAATATATGAATTTATTTCTAAATTAAAATAAAATGATAATTAAAAAACTTTATATATTTGTTTTGATCATGCTGTCTGCATCACAGGTAGGTGCGCAATTTGATAAGCCTCAGTTTCAGCTGGGATTTGGAGTAAGCGAACCTTATAATGATCTGAGAGGTACATATTATTCTTCTGAGATTCTAGGATCATTTTATGTACAGACAATTAATCCTGATTTTATGACAAATAATTACGGCGGAAAAACAGGATTGAATTTTTTAGGAAAAGCAAAAATAAATTTTGACAAATATTCTATTGTGAGGGGAGTATTAGGTGCAAGTTTTGCTACTTTCAATACATTTGAGTCTAGTCAGAACGGAAATATTGGTGTGGTAGTTCAGAATATAAATGGAGTATTGGATACACTTTTAACAAGCATATCTAATAATTACACATTCGGTAATTTCGGGTTAGGACTAGGTTTGGAGATTGCTCCAACTTCTTTTACAAATGTAGTAAGTCCTTATTTTGGGGGATCATTGTCATTCAATTTTATGAACGGAGATTTATCGAGGACCGAGAACGGTGTTGATACAGTTACATTGTCTTTTTCTGATTTCAGGATGGGAATAACATTTGATGCAGGAATAGAAGCAAAAGTGAACAGCAGCTTAGGATTAGCTCTTGGAGTAAAGTATGATCTGGGGAATCTTTTGTTTCAGAATACAAGCAACGGAATATCTTATGCTATCGAGTACGGAAAATCAAATGCTTCAATCAATGATGCCGAAGGCAGATTCTTTTCGTCAATTTACGGACCTGTTATTTCTTCGGTGAGAAAGGAAGTTCAGGGGAAAA
>CAZLOL010000096.1:0-13335 GCA_964561045.1 uncultured Ignavibacteriaceae bacterium
CACGGCGCGGAATGGGAAAATTTATTAGAGCTTGTTCCAAAGTTTTTGTCTTATTTATTTAGTTTTATAATGGTTTGGATTTACTGGAACAATCATCATCATTTATTTCAGACAGTGGGAAAAGTCAGTGGAAAAGTTTTATTAGCCAATGGTTTTTTATTATTTTGTTTATCGCTGCAGCCCTTTGTTACTGCCTGGATGGGAGAAAATCATTTTGCCAGAAATCCTGTAATTTTAATGTCGGTTGTATTGCTGCTTTCAGGAGTTGCTTATACCATTTTAACTTTCACCTTAATAAAATTAAACGGAAAAGATTCGGTTTTAGGAAAGGCGATTGAGAGCGACAAAGATAAAAAAAGTATGATATCTATTTTGGCTTATGTAGCTGCAATTCCTCTTGCTTATGTTGACCCTTTAATTTCCTGTGGAATTTTTGCTGTGGTTGCCATTATGTGGTTAATACCTGATAAAAGAATAGAAAAAGCATTTAAAGAATAAGCCGGTACCTGAAAGCATTTGCACAATTTCAGCGCATCATGGTTTTTATGACAGATTTATGTTGCATCTGTGATTCTTATTAACAATTGCGCTATAATCCCGTACCTATCATAACGACTATACTTTCGCGATCATTATATAGCGACATTCTCAATCGGTACATTAATTTAAAAATAAAAATATGAAAACAAATATTAGTCAAAAATTAAAAGATGGCGACAAATGTAAAGTTATTGGCGGGACACACGAAGGTAAATCAGGCATAGTTAGGGATATTAACACAAGTAAAACCGGACATATTACAATTACTGTTGTGCAGGACAACGGGGTCAGGTTTAAGACTCTTGGAAAAAATGTAACGGTTTTGGGAAGCGGAAATAAATAAATTAAAAAATATGAAAATCAGGAAAGCGGTATTGTTAATCATCTTAATTATTATTTCATTTGCCGGTATTGTTGGAATACAAGCTCAGGTAAATAATTCATCTTACGTTACAGAATTTGGAGAGAAGGTCTTACAACTTTCAGTAATTGTACCTGCTCCCAGAGAAGAAGTATGGAAGTTATTTACGACAGACAAAGGTCTTGAAAAATGGATAGCGCCAGTTGTAAAAACAAACATGAAAATTGGCGGCTGGATTAAAACCAATTATGACAAGACCAAAACAACTGACGACACGACGGCTATTCAAATGGATATAATTAACTACCTGGAAAAAGAAATGCTGACTTTAAAAGTTAATCTGAACGATAACTTTCCTAAAGAAGCAAAAAACGAAGATGAAAATCTTCAGGAAATAATTCAATTTGTAGATATGGGAAATGGAAGCACAAAAATTATTTCAACGATGGTTGGCTGGGGACAAGGTAGTCATTGGGATGAAACTTATTCTTTCTTTGAAAAGGGAAATGAGTGGACATACATGGAGTTTTTAAAATTGTTTTAATAATCCCGGTCAACATTAAAGTTTGGAACAACATCAAACCATTAACATCGGTTTGACAAAACGAACTGAAGTGCCTTAGTATAACATTTGTAAAACTAAAAAATGGGACTGCTGATATTCCCCGTTTTCGGTAATATTCCAAATCTCTGCTCGAATGCTCCTCTGTCAAAAAACTTCAACATAACTTTTAATAATATTACTTGCTGACCTTTATATACAATTATACAATTTCGCTGAGATTGTGGAACAGACAGTTGGTTTGTCTCACAATTTATCCCAGATATTTCATATAAAACCGATAAAAACCTCGATCCTGGGCTGCACATTTTTGTTTACAATTTCTTAACATTGGGAAATGAACGTTTTGCACGTTTTGAAAGTTATGCTTTTTATTCCAATAAAATAAAAAGACAGGAAAGGATAAACAAATGTTTAAACAAAATGTAATCAGGTTTTACAAATTAATTATCTTGGCAGTATTTACATTTACATCATTTACGGTTTTATCAGGATGTTCGGATGATGATGAAAACACAATGACACCAGCTCCAACTGTAAGTCCAAAAACAACAGTAACACATGTTTCTCCAAATGCTCCGAATGTTGATATTCTGGTAGGAGATGCCGTTGTTGCAACAAATGTACCATATCTTGCTTCATTGCCATATACAGCATTAAATGTTGGCAATAACAGAATAAGAGTTAATGTAACCGGAACTTCCACATCGGTGATAGACGCAACATTATCTTTCACCGAAGGTGCTAATTATTCCATCTTTGCAGTAGACTCAGTGAATAAAATATCAGCGATAAGGCTTGAAGATAATCTTTCAGCGCCTGCAAGCGGAAACTCTCATGTAAGATTTATACACTTATCTCCAAATGCTCCGGCAGTAGATATTGCTGTGACTGGTGGTCCGGTTCTTTTTTCCAATTATTCATTTAAGCAATTTTCTGCTTTCACACCCGTTGCAGCAGGCACATATAATCTTGAAGTCAGATTGGCAGGCACGACAACGGTTGTCCTTTCTCTTCCTAATATTACTTTAGCGGATGGAAAAATAAACACTGTCTACGCAAGAGGATTTGTCGGAGCAGCAGGAACACAAGCGCTCGGTGCATCTATAATAGCAAATAATTAGAAAATATATTTTAAATTGAATATCTTAAAACCCGCAAACAGCGGGTTTTATTTTTTTAACCTTATACAGAACGACATTTATTTTAAGCTGATATATAACATTATTAATTATTTACAAAATGGCAAACTACTTAATCATCGGTGCTTCTTCAGGAATAGGTAAAGCACTCGCTTTGAAACTTGCAGATACTGGTCATCAGGTATTTGGCACATTTAATAAAAAAGAAACTCAAACGGAACATCCACTGATTAAATACTCTCAGTTAAATGTTATGGATGAAAACATTTCATTTGATTTTTTACCTGAAATATTATCCGGTGTTATATACTGTCCGGGCAGCATTAATCTTCGACCCTTTGAAAGAATAAAACCAGCCGATTTTACAAATGATTTTAACCTGCAGGTTACAGGTGCCATAAAAACAGTACAAGCTGTAATTTCAAAATTAAAGTCCCCAGAAAATGCTTCCATTATTTTTTTCTCTACGGTAGCTGTGCAAACCGGATTACCATTTCATTCTCAGGTGTCAGCATCTAAAGGCGCAATTGAAGGATTGACAAAAGCTTTAGCAGCTGAGTATGCACCAAAAATCAGAGTGAATTGTATTGCACCTTCGCTAACCGATACTCCTCTGGCAGCTTTGTTAATAAACAGTGAACAAAAAAAGGAATCTAACGCACATCGGCATCCGCTAAAAAGAATTGGCACTGCTGATGACATCGTTAACATGGCTGAGTTTTTACTTTCTTCCAAATCCAGCTGGATAACAGGACAGATTATGCATGTGGATGGCGGATTTTCTACTTTAAAAATTTAAAAATAATCATGGCATTTTATCAATTAATCAAAACACAAAAATTACCTGTCACCATCAGCGAAATATGGGACTTTATTTCATCACCGTCAAATTTAAAAGAAATAACACCTGAACATATGGGCTTCATTGTGACAAGTAATACAGGTAATCAAAAAATGTTTCCGGGAATGATCATTACTTACAAAGTTAGTCCTTTACTTGGCATAAAGCTAAACTGGATGACAGAAATTACGCATGTTAAAGACTTCGAATATTTTGTTGATGAGCAAAGGATAGGTCCTTACACCATGTGGCATCACCTGCATAAAATTGAAGCCATTGAAGGCGGAGTATTAATGACAGATATTGTTACATATCAGCCACCACTTGGGATCTTAGGAGCAATCGCTAATTCATTAGTAATCAAGAATCAACTTCAGCAAATATTCAATTACAGGACAATTGCTTTAGAGAAGAAATTTGGAAAATATATTTAATGAAAAATTGTTCTCTGCAGTACCGGAGAAGCAAAGCGTGGAATTGAAGTAAGACTTAAGATGAAAGACAATATATATTATCCATGAGCTAATCAATGCCGCATTAATAAATCAAAAAACATAGCGTAATAAAATGTCTGACAAATCAGTATTTATTTTATTTCCACATCATCTTTTTCAGGAGATAGAACCGTTAAAAAATGCTGGCGAGGTTTATTTGGTTGAAGAATATTTATACTTTAACCAGTTTAAATTTCATAAACAAAAATTAGTATTTCACAGAGCAGGCATGAAATATTATGAAAACTATTTAAAGAAAAATAAAATAAATGTAAAATATATTGAAGCTGCTGATGCTAAAAATAAAATACAGAAACTCATATCTTATCTTAATGCAAACAAAGTAAAACAAATCAGCTATTATGATGTTTGCGATAACTGGCTTGAGAAAAGGATTACCGAAGCCTGCAGATCTTTTGACATTAAAATTAACAAAATCAACAGTCCTTTATTCATCAATACTTTATCAGATTTGGAATCGTATTTTGGTACTATATCAAAATATTTTCAAACAGATTTTTATATCCAGCAGCGTAAAAAATTAAACATCCTTATTGATGAAAATAGAAAACCGGCAGGCGGCAAATGGAGTTACGATGCAAATAACAGATTGAAATATCCTAAAAACAAATCAGCTCCTGTAATTCAATTTCCTGCAGTTAATAATTTTTATAAAGAAGCTATAGGGTATGTAGAAAGAAACTTTGCAAATAATTACGGAACTATCTCCAATAAATTTATTTATGCAACGACACACCGGGAAAGTGAAGATTGGCTAAAGCAGTTTCTGCAACAAAGGTTTAATGAGTTTGGAGAATATGAAGATGCGATTGTTGACAATGAAAACGTATTGCATCATGGAGTGCTTACTCCAATGCTCAATGTCGGGTTACTTACACCTTTGCAAATTATAGATGAAACACTTAACTATGGCTTATCTAAAGGAATTGCGATTAATTCATTGGAAGGATTCATTCGTCAAATAATTGGCTGGAGAGAATTTATACGAGGTGTATATTTATACAAAGGGACTGAAGAAAGAACCACAAACTTCTGGAGTTTTAATAAAAAAATTCCGGCATCTTTTTATGACGGCACTACGGGCATTGAGCCGATAGACAATACAATTAAGAAAGTACTGGAAACAGGATATTGCCATCATATAGAAAGATTAATGTTACTGGGCAATTTTATGTTGCTGTGTGAAATTGATCCTGACGAAGTGTACAGGTGGTTCATGGAATTATTCATAGACTCTTATGACTGGGTAATGGTACCCAATATATACGGCATGAGTCAGTTTGCCGATGGAGGTATAATGGCAACCAAGCCATACATAAGCGGAAGCAATTATGTTTTAAAAATGAGCAACTTCAAAAAGGGCAGCTGGTGTCCTGTCTGGGATGCGCTGTTTTGGCATTTTATGAATAAGCAGCGCAGTTTCTTTTTATCTAATCCCCGCCTTGGGATGCTGCTAAAGATGTTTGACAAAATGGATAAAGAAAAAAGAGAACAGCATCTGTCTATTGCAAAGAAATGGCTTAAAGATTTACATAAATAAAAAGTCGCGCATGCAGATAGAGGTTCTTAAATGTTTTGGCGGGTAGAATATTTATTTAGATAAAAAATCATTCCTAATACAAGAAGCAATTCCGCAGCATGTTATACTCTTCCTGTAGAAAGTTATTAAAATCTTCGCATGAATTAATCGTTAGATTTTTTTTAGAATAGAGCCTGAACAAATACAGTTAAAAAATAAACATTAATTTTTATATTGAGGTAAATATAATTAGAAGTGGCCAAGCCGGGAACCATTTGTGGCTTTTTAAAAAATAAGTCAGAAGTATTTATTTTACAATATAAATTAAGATCATTATGGTTTCAAATATTCAAAAAGAAAAAGATAAACAATTATGAAACTACTCAACCTATTTCTTTGCTTTACTTTTCTGACGGCTTTCAGTCCAAATAATCAGGAAAGCGAATCAGAATTTTATCTTCCTGCTGAATGGGAAAACCAATCCGGAGTCATTTTAAGCGGACTGGATGATGCCGCTACATTTGAAATGGCGACACAGCTGAGTAAAGAAACAAAAGTCTACACTCTTGCAGCTGATTCATTAATAGCAGGGTTAATAAAAAAACTTAAAGATGCAGGAGCTGTCACAGACAGTATTATATTCATGAATTCTCCGAGAGATTTTAGTTATGCTCTTCGGGATGGAATAATGTTTATGAAAAACGGGAATGGTGAATTGCAGCTTGTAAATTTTGCATGGAATTCCTATGGATGGTATTTTGAGAAAGAGTTTAAAGATTATATTGAGAAGGATAAAAAAAAGAGGGAGGCATTCTTAGCAATACACATGAAAGAATTTCCTTACAAAATGGTTTCATCAGATATGGTCAACGAAGGCGGCGCTATTGAGACAAATGGCAAAGGGACAATTCTGCAGGTAGAATCAGTGAACATGCAGCGCAATCCGGATATGACTAAAGAGCAGCAGGAAACAGAGCTCAGAAAAGTATTAAATGCAAAAAAAATAATCTGGTTAAAAGAAGGTGCGGCAGAAGATCCATCGGGTTGGGGAACACTAATTGCGGAAAACTATTTTGGTGTAGGCGTGAAAGGGCATCTCGATGAGTTTTGCCGTTTTGTAAATGATTCTACAATTTTAATTTCATTTCCGGATTCAGCCGAGGCATTAATTGACCCGGTTAAAAAAATTACATTAGAGCGAATGAAAGTAAATTATGAAATTCTCAAAAATGCTACCGACCAGGATGGAAGACCATTCACGATAGTTAAAATGCCCGTACCTGACATCGACTACATGACATTTGCATTGGATACAGTAAGCAATAATGATGAAATAAGTTTTTTGTCCGGGAGGATTCTTGCAGAGCAGAAAAGCTTTTCAGTCGGTGATACAGTTCACTTTGTTCCTTCAAGCAGCTATATGAATTTTTTGATTACAAATAAAACTGTATTTGAATCCAAATACTGGACGGAAGGAAAATCAGAATCATCAAAAGCAAAAGATGAAAAGGTAAAACAAATATTGCAGTCCTTTTTCCCTGACAGAAAAATTTACCAGATAAATACATCTGAAACCAATCATAATGGAGGCGGTCTTCATTGCTGGAGTATGCAAGTACCTAAATGAGATTCTCTGAATGAAACTTCTGACAAACTCAGTTTAAATACAAAATAATTAAGGTCAGCAAAAGAAGTGCGAACCTCAATCCAGAATTTTGTAAAACACAGCAAACATAATGATTTAAAATTAAAATATAATGTATGCAAAATTCCGGCACACAAAATCAGCGGATCGCAAAAATGACATTCTCTTCAGTCTATCCATTGTATCTCGCGAAAGTGGAAAAGAAAGGCAGAACAAAAGAAGAATTGCATCAGGTCATAGAATGGTTAACAGGCTTCGATAACAGGAAAATGCAGGAGCTCATAGATGAAAAAGTAACTTTTGAAACATTCTTCCAAAAGGCTTCTCTAAACCCAAATGCAAACCTCATCACAGGAGTAATCTGCGGGTATCGTGTGGAGGAGATCGAAGATTCTCTGACGCAGCAGGTCAGATATCTGGATAAGTTGGTGGACGAATTAGCGAAAGGAAATAAGATCGGGAAGATCCTGCGCGGCTCTTAGTGTGCCGGGTTTTCCCTTACGTTTAAAACATTCTCTGACTTCCTGAGTTCAGGTTTAATGGTTATTTTTATTTCAAATGAGATTTATTAATTTGCAATTTTACAAGACACCGTCTCGTAATCTCAAGAAAATCAAAAAAATAGAACTGGATCTATGGGGCTTTTTTAAGCCCTCCTATCAACAGCACGGCCATAATATAAACGTTGTCAGAAAGCCATTTAAAAAAAAATCGATGAAATCTAAAGTTGACTCATTTGACAAGTATTCAATTCACTTTAAGAAGTGGCTTATAAGAATTGAATACACTGATTTTGAGAAACCTATCTTTTTGGTTTGGCTGACTGACACGTTGGACAATGAGGAAGATAAAATATTAACAAATTCGAAAGGGCAGCTAATTGGATCGAGCAAAGCCGATTCACTGATTAATTACATTCTCGGGACTACACATAAGTTATTTGACTCAAGGCTGACAAGGACCTGGGCAAAGAAAATTAAAGGAATTAAACCAAAACCATTTGTTACATATAACCTTGATAAAATTCTCTCCACCAAAAAGATAATTGATAAGGGAGGACTGGAAGAAATTGCAAATTTCATAAACCTCTTTACTGACTTAATCACCACAACAAAGGAGAAAAAATTAGAAGGGTTAAGGAGGAAACAAGACTTGAAGGAAATCTGGGATTATTACTACAGCAATATTTTCTGGCCAAGGTTTAATAACCCTAAGAAGTTTAAGACATTTATCATCAAAGGATACAAGAATAATTTGAAATTGCAGTCGACTTTACTCAAGATGATAGTCGAGTTTGTCAAACGAATTGAGATTGTGCAATAAACAGCCAGTTAATAAAAACAGGTTTGTTCAGACTTAATGCTAATTGTAATTTCAAATGAGATTTATTAATTTGAACGTGTAATTTTGATGTGTAAAAGGAAGACATAAATCATTTTGAGCAATTGATTTACTCGCAAATTGTGTAAAGTAATTTAGAAAATAAATATGCCTAAGATAGCCGTTTATAAATTTTTAACTTTTTTCATTTTTTCGTTTGACGCTCTGAATGAACCACCTCACTTGCATATAGCAAAGGAAAAAGGTAAGCGACAAAGGTCAGCTAAAATATGTTTAAAAACACTTGAGGTTTCAGATAGAGGTAGTCTTACAGACACAGATTTGAATAAAGCACTTAAAATAATTAAGGATAATCAACAAATTCTCATAGACTCATTCAATAAAGTTAAAGAAGGAAAAAAAGTAACAACTATAAAATTTAAATAAAATGAAAACTTCATTAAAAAATAAAACCATTTGTATTGAAAAAGTTCTTTTCAATTCTCCCGGTAAAATAACACTTATATTAGAGGACGGAAGAATAATTATTACGCCACTGAAATATTTTCCTGAAATACAGAAAATGAGTGTAGATAAACGGAAAAAATATACAATCGTTGATGACAGGACAATTTTATTCTCTAATTCAGACTCAATATACCATCTTGAGGATTTTATAGGTTTAGAAAATAATTGGAGACAGCGATAATAGTTTGGTATAATTTACTCTAATCGATTAAGATAAACTTCAATGTTTTTATAAATAATAAAATTGTTTTAAACTAATATGAGAAAAATAATTGTCTTATCCATGATCACATTAGACGGAGTAATGCAGGCACCCGGCGGAACTAAGGAAGATACATCAGGTGGTTTCAAATATGGCGGCTGGGTTGCACCTTATTCTGATAAAGTTGGTAGTACGGTTTTGAAAAAACAGTTGAAGCCTGCAGATTATCTATTGGGGAGGAAAACATTTGAGATATGGGAAGAATACTGACCCAAGCATGCAGACTTTTGGCCCGGTATCAATGACGGCACAAAATATGTCATGTCAAAGACCAGGAAAAAGTCAGACTGGAAAAATACAGTTTTCTTCAAAAGCCCGGCAGATATTAAAAAGTTCAAGAATTCAAAAGGTTCTGACATACAGGTATGAGGCAGCAGTAAGCTCATTCAGCTTCTTCTTAAGAAAGATCTGGTGGATGAACTCTGTCTCAAAATTTACCCGTTGATTCTTGGTAAAGGAAAAAAGTTGTTTGACAATGGAATGATTCCTGCGGCATTTAAATTAACTGAGAGTTTTGTTACACCAACGGGAGTATTTATTGCCACTTACAAGCGAGCCGGGAAAATCAGGACAGGTAAAGTTGGAGATTAAGGAGACCGGGTGAATAAAAAATCTAATTCCCGTTCTGTGCAAATACTTCACCTTAGCTGCTTCTTTACCAACTCTACACTGAAATATAAACTTATTCATCCAATTAATGTAACAACAGCTCATTAATTCATGCCTAAAAAGAATTCAAAGAAGGACATTAACAATTACGAAAGCATTGATTATAATATCTTGAAAAAAAACGAGATCGAGGGACTCATTCAGGAACAAAACAAAAGGTTTCAGGTAATTTGCAGTTCTAAAAATGATGCGATCATTACATCAGACGAAACTAAAAAAATTTTATTCTGGAATAAAGGAGCAGAATTCATATTTGGTTATTCCCCGGATGAAGCGATTGGCAAACCCCTGACATTAATAATCCCGGCTGAGCTACGTCAAAGGCATAATGAAGGCATAGAAAGAATGAATGAAGGGAAAGAACCCCGCGTACTCGGAAAAGTTCTTGAATTGAAAGGTCTTAAAAAAAATGGAGATGAATTCCCTATTGAACTTACCCTCGGAAGCTGGGATAACGATGGCAAAAGATATTATAGCGGTATTATCAGAGACATTTCAGAAAAGAAAAAAGCTGAATTAATTATTTTGGACGAGAAGAAAAAATCAGATGAATTACTGCTGAACATTTTACCTAAACAGGTAGCTGATGAACTCAAAAGCAAAGGAAAGGCTATAACAAAAAGATACGACAATGTTACAATTCTATTCACAGATTTTAAAGATTTCACTATATTGGCTTCTTCTATTTCCCCGATTAAACTTGTGAAAGAACTTAATGAAATATTTAGTCAGTTTGATGATATCCTGGAAAAATTCCAGATTGAAAAGATAAAGACCATTGGTGATGCGTATTTTGCAGCCTGTGGTTTACCAGAAGAAAATAAAAATCATGCATTCCAATGCATAGAAGCAGTTAAGCAGATGTTCAAATATTTAGAAGAACGAAATAAAAAAAATGAAATCCAGTGGGAGATGCGTGCAGGAATTCATTCCGGTCCTGTCGTGGCAGGCGTTGTTAGTAAAAAGAAATATGCTTATGATCTTTTTGGAGATACAGTAAACACTGCCAATAGAATGGAAGCCAATGGCGAAGTTGGAAAGATTAATATTTCAGAAACCACATACGAATTAGTCAGGGAAAAATATAATTGCTTTCCCAGAGGTCAAATAAATGTAAAAGGGAAAGGAAATCTGAATATGTATTTCGTAGAATAAAAATGCTGAAACTGCGCCTAACATGGTTTTGCATCAGGCGGCCTGACTTGCTTCGCGGAAACATTTGTGCAAGGTTCAGCATTTGTGTATCATATGAACTTTAGTTCAGGAGTAGAACTTAAATAAAAAACTTCGTTTATCCCTGATGCGTTATCTGCTTTTCAAGAATTGAATTAATAAATATATAATTGATATGCAAACAAAAAACATTAATGGCTTTCCTTTCGTATTGTACAAAAAGGATACTTATAATATTAGTGAAATGGCAATTCGCTGCCAACACTTTTTTGAATGGATGAATAACCGCAGAGCAGTTCGTGATTTTTCAGATAAACCCATTCCTGAAAATATTATTGAAACAATAATTCTCTCAGCATCAACAGCACCTTCAGGTGCGCACAAACAGTCATGGACATTTTGTGTGATAAAAAATCCTGAAATAAAAAAGCAAATCCGCATTGCTGCCGAAAAGGAAGAAAAAGAAAGTTACAAAACAGAATGAAGGACGAATGGCTAAAAGACTTGCAACCACTCGGGACAGATTGGCATAAACCATTTTCAGAAACCGCTACTTATTTCATAATTGTATTTAAAAGAAGTTATGAAATTGGAAACAATAATTACAAACATCAAACTATTATGTAAATGAAAGCTGTGGTATTGCATGCGGATTTTTACCTGCAGCTATTCAAGATGCCGGTTTGGTTGCATTGACACATACTCCGGGTCCAATGAATTTTCTATCTGAAAATTTAAACCGGCCTGAAAATGAAAAGCCATTTTTGCTGATTCCTGTGGGTTATCCCGCAGATGAATGCCGGGTTCCGGAATTAAGAAGAAAAATTATTTCTGAAATATGTGTTTGGAAATAAGAAATTCAAATAGGTTCCTCTGTAATAATTTTAATGATTTTTCATATTCAAAGCTGTGTCTTAAAAGATTTCCGGTCATGTAACATCCCTGAGGCTTTAAGAAAATTATCCGCTTCAGAATTGTTTTCTATAACCATATGCAGCCATCTCATTCCTTCTGAAATGTAACCACGCCTGTACCAGTATCCTGAGAATAAATCCTGTATTCCATGGAGTATTTAATGTTTTCCGGATTAAATTCCTGTACTTCTAATAAAAAATCACGTATCCCAAAATATAAAGCTTTGTATTTTAAAGAAAATATTCTTTATCCCGGAGAAAAATCTTGTATTTCAGAGAAGATATTCTTTATACTGAAGAGAATATTCTGAAAACCGCAAAGAAAATCCTGTTTTCCGGAATTAAACAGATAACCCAATAAGTAATCTTGTAACTCCAATAAGTAATCTTGGAATTCCAATATATATTTCTGTAGCCAGAATAAATTATAATGTAATTATTATAGATAATAATGTAAACAATATTTACTGTAGCGTAATTAATATAAATAATATCGTATCCATAATTAATAGTTCTATAAACAAATTAAATAATATTGATTTTATAAAAAATAATATTGTATCCGTAATAAAATATATTGAATCCATAATAAATAATTCTGTAAGCAAATTAAACTATATTGTATCAACAATTAATAATATTGTAAACATAATAAATAATTCTGTAAACAATATAAATAATCTGATGTCCGCTATAAATATTTCTGTAACCCCCGGAAATAATCCTGTATCCCCGGGAGAACTTATAGAATTTATAGTGTATTTGGAAGAGAGTTCTTTGTTTACGGAAGGTGGAGGTCTTGAAATGAGGGTTTGTTTCTCATTAAATATAGAAAATAACAAACAGAAATTAAAGATTTCAGCCGAAGCGGAGACTTTTTATCCTACAGAAAAGCTTTTAAACTGATTCATAATAACTTTCTATAATATATTGGTCAGCAAAGACTTGATCTATAAATAATATTTCTTTCAGGAGATACAAAAGTGGAAAAAATTACTGCGGAAGAATTCAAAACAGATCTAAAGCTTACGCAGTCTTAATTTCACCGGTCAGACTTTTTTGCATATACCGTGCCTGCACAAAATCAACTGCAACACATGGTTCAATTCCAATGACTCTGGACCAGGTAATATTCATTTGAAATTTGTAATTTGAAATTAATTTTCCCAATGGGTTTTGGAATGTTGAATTTTAGTGAGTTTTCCTTACCAAACCGGGGTTTGGTAAGGAGCTTTTGGAGTTTTGAGACATTCTCTGAAAAACAAAAGGGAAGAGGTTGGGGGCAATGACATTAAGTTAAGAGATATTCTTTTTGTAATTAACTTTCATGAGTTGAAAACCTTA
>CAZLOL010000097.1:0-9106 GCA_964561045.1 uncultured Ignavibacteriaceae bacterium
AACTATTAACTATTAACTATTAACTATTAACTATTAACTATTAACTATTAACTACTAACTATTAACTATCAACTTTTCTATCTTTATATTCCTTTTCTTCATTCGTATATTAATTCATGCAAAAAAGAAATTTTCTCATAACAGGGAATAATCTCACCGTTGAAAATTCAGTTAAGATTGTAATTACCAATCAAACCATTTCGCTGAGCGGTTCTTCTGTAAAGAAGATCATTGCTTCAAGAAAGCTTGTTGAGAAATGGATTGCTGATGATGAAATAATATACGGGATCACAACAGGCTTCGGCGAATTCAAGGATGTAAAAATCTCACAGAAAGATCTTCATACTCTTCAGAGAAATCTCATATTATCTCATGCCGCCGGTGTCGGAAAATATGTTCCTGATTTTATTGTCCGCCTGATGCTGCTGTTCAGGATTAACTCTCTTGCGTCAGGATATTCAGGTGTAAGACTTGAACTTGTAAATCATCTGATAAAAATTTTTAATTCCGGAATTATTCCGCTTGTTCCTTCTCAGGGGTCCGTCGGAAGTTCAGGAGACCTTGCACCTCTTTCACATCTTGCGCTGACAATTATCGGTGAAGGATACTGCAAGCTTGACGGTGAAATACTGGAAAGCAAATCAGCATTAAAGAAAAAAAAAATATTACCGGTTCAGCTTTCAGCTAAGGAAGGTCTGGCTCTTATTAACGGGACTCAAATGATGTCTGCGTATTTATGTAAATCTGTTTATGATGCTGAATATCTGTCCAAACTTGCCGATGTTTCCGGAAGCATGTCTCTGGATGCTCTGAGAGGAACTGCTAAAGCCTTCTCTGATATTTTACAAAAAGCAAGACCTCATAAAGGACAGATCACTTCTGCCGGAAATCTGAGAAGATTACTTGAAGGAAGCGAAATCATTATTTCTCACAAACATTGCGGTAAGGTTCAGGATGCTTATTCTCTCAGATGTATGCCGCAGGTTCATGGTGCCGTGAAAGATACAATAGCTCACTGCAAAAAAGTCCTTGAGATTGAAATTAATTCTGTTACCGATAATCCTCTTATATTTCCCGGACCGGGAATTCATATAGAAGGAGGAAATTTTCACGGAGAGCCTCTTGCTCTGATTGGAGATTTTCTGGCTATCGCTGTCAGTGAACTCGGCAGCATAAGCGAAAGAAGAGTTGCAAGACTCGTGGATGGAAGTCTAAGCGGTTTACCAAGATTTCTGGCAGATGCCGATAAGGGCGGATTGAATTCGGGATTAATGATCGCTCAGTATACTTCCGCATCTCTTGTCAGTGAAAATAAAGTTCTCTGCCATCCGGCTTCGGTAGATTCAATCCCTACAAGCGCAAATCAGGAAGATCATAACTCCATGGGTTCGGTAAGCGCACGAAAATGTTTTGATGTAATTAATAATGTAAAGAAGATTATTGCCATAGAATTTCTCTGTGCCTCTCAGGGAATTGATTTTTTAAGACCAATGAAAAGCGGCAAAGGAACTGAAACAGCATATCTTTTTATCAGGAATAATATGGAGCATATATCTCATGATACTATTACAGGTGATCTTATTCTGAAAATGACACAGATCGTTTTTGATGAAAGATTTTTAATTAGCATTGAAAAAAAAATCGGAAAATTAGACGGCTGATTTGATAACCTGTTTTTTTCAATAGTCATCCTTGCAATAATTTTTTTAATAAATTTAATCCATAGTTAATATTGTATCTGAATCATATTCCGAATATTTTTCATTCCAGTTCTTTTAATATTATTTTAAAGTAATACAGGATGAAGAAATTTATTTCGCGGTTCACAAATTTAAAAATTTATAAAACCATTTATTATTATATAAATGCTCTGCTTGATAAATTTGATAATGATCATATTTGGATAATGTCATCGGGCATATCCTTTAATATTCTCATCTGTGTCATTCCGTTTACGCTGATACTGCTTACTATACTGGGGTATTACCTCGACAGCGAAACCGTTCAGCAAAGACTGATAAGCTATCTTAACAGCATGGTACCGCTTCCGGGTCAGTATAAAGACAGGTTTATTTTTGAATTAACAGACAGAACTAAAGAATTAACTTCAAATGCTTTTCTGACCGGAGCGATAGGACTTGGAGGATTGTTCTGGACTGTGAGCGGACTGTTCAGCGCGATGAGAGAAGTTCTCAGAAGGATCTACAAAATAGATACGGAACTGAATTATTTTATCGGCAAGCTCCGTGATTTTGCTCTGGTGATTCTAAGCGTTGTCTTGTTTATAATGTCAATGGCTGTAACTTCTTCTGTTCAGATATTCGAGGAATATTCTCAGGGTATATTCGGTGAATACATCACTCTGACTTTGTTTGAAAAGTTTGTTCCTATGTTTGTTGGTTTCATAATATCTTTTTGTCTTTTTTATGTCCTGTATGCTCTGGTCCCTCACGGCAAGATTAACAGGAGAGTTGTAGTATATTCAACTTTCGTATCAACAATTCTTTTTGAAGCATTAAAATATCTTTTCTCAGTTTATATACTCAAAATAGCAAACTTTGGAAAAATTTACGGAACTTATGCAACGATTGTAATTAGTATATTTTATATTTATTATCTGTCAGTGATATTTGTTGTCGGAGCTGAGCTCGGAGAGATCTATTATCAAAGGAATAAAGAAATGCTTGATTCAAAGATCAGAATCAAAACAAACTAACTTTAGTTAAATAAATTTAAAAATATGGATCAGAAAAAATTATTCAGAACCCTGGAAAATATCATCAAAGAAGGACCTAAGATCGAAAATGATGATGAACTCCTTGCTTACGTACTTGAACAGATCATTAATAATGAGGAAATTAAGATCATTGGTGGCAGACTTTGGAAGCTTAGTGAAGATAAAGAGGCATATATTTTACTGGAACAGAAAGGTGAGGTTGAACATATAGAAAAGAATTATGAAGTTAAAGTAGATAAATATCCAATGTTCAAGAAAGTCGGTTTGTACAGATCAGTGATCGCTCAGGAAACTGATGAGTATCTTATAGAAAAGGGAATCTATCAGTATTCAGCTTCAGGAGCAGGATACAGGTATAAGCTGAAAGAAAATACCGGCGGAGAACCTTATTTTCTTTATCAGTATCTCATTGCTTTAAATGCCAAAACTATCGAAGACGATCTTCTGAATACCTTGAACATTATCAGCATGACTCTGAGCTCTATTCTCAGGGCAAAGTATATTGAGTCAACTGCCAAGGAGAATATTGAGGAACTTGAAAAAGCCCGTGAGATCCAAAGGAGTATTCTTCCGGAACATGAAATGAAATTCGGAAATTATGAGATGTTCGGATTGTCACTTCCGGATAAAATTGTAGGCGGAGATTTCTTTGATTATCTGGAAAGTGAAGATAAAGAACGGGTTGGTATTGCTATCGGAGATGCTGCTTCTAAAGGTTTCTCTGCTGCTGCTCAGGCGCTTTATGTCTCCGGAGCTCTGAGAATGGGTGTTGAATATCAGATCAAAATGACGGCTATGGTAAGCAAAATTAATAATCTTGTCTATGAAACTTTTCCTTATGAAAGATTTGTAACATTGTTCTATTGCGAACTTATCATTGACAAAAAAGGATTATGCCAGTATGTAAATGCAGGTCAGAATCCACCGATGTTTTATAAATCAGAAATTAATAAAGTGAACTCGCTGGCTGCTACAGGCCCGGTGTTAGGTCCTGCTCCTTATCAGAAGTATTCTTCGGACAGCATTAACTTCCGGAAGAATGATATTCTTCTGCTATATACTGACGGAATTGTAGAAGCTACAAATGAAAAGTTTGAATTTTTCGGTGAAGACAGATTGAAAGAATCAATTATGAAACATAAAGACAGAAATACTAAAGAGATCTGTGAAAAAATAATTCAGGATGTTGCGGAATTCTCGGCTAACGGGGTTTATTCAGATGACAGAACTCTTGTGGCTATAAAAAGAATAAAATAATATCTTTAACATTTTGCTGAAATTATTTATTATGAATAAACTTCTTTTTAACAATATAAAATAAATATAACATGGCGGTCTTAAAAGTATTGGAATTATTATCGAGCTCTGAAAAAAGCTGGGAAGATGCAGCTCAGAAAGCAGTTAATGAAGCTTCAAAATCTCTCAGAGGAATCCAGTCAGTGAACATCCAAAATATGAGCGCTGTTGTCAAAGAAAATAAAATCACTGAATACAGGATTAACTGTAAAGTCTCTTTTGAAGTTGAATGATTACCTTATATAACTGATTTTATTCATATTAATGAAACAGAATAATAGAAAATGCTGAAAAGAATTTTCTCGAATCCGAGAATTATCATTGCAATATTTATTGCACTTATAGCTCTTATCTCTTATTATAGTAAGACGGAGGTGAATCCGATTACCGGCGAAAAGCAGCGGGTGAGTTTGACCCAGGAACAGGAAGTGGTACTGGGCTTACAAAGTGCGCCACAGATGATTGCTCAGATGGGTGGGGAATCCAATGACCCCAAAATAAATGCTTTGGTTGACAAAATCGGAAATAAGCTGGTTAACGGAACTGAAGCCGGCAGATCTAAATACAAATTTGATTTCCATGTTCTTGCAGATCAAAAAACAATAAATGCTTTTGCTTTGCCGGGCGGTCAGATCTTTATCACTATGGGTCTTCTGAATCTTTTGGAAACAGAAGATGAACTCGCTGGTGTTCTCGGACATGAGATAGGACATGTAATAGGCAGACACTCTGCCGAACATATGGCAAAAGAAGAACTTACTCAGGGACTTATTTCTGCAACTACAATTGCTACATCCGATCCAAACAGTCCGGGAATGCAGTCAGCCATTGCGCAATATGTCGGAAGTATTATTAATATGAAGTACGGTCGTGAAGATGAAATTGAAGCAGACAGATTCGGTGTAAAGTATCTTTTTGAAACAGGATATCAGCCCGAAGCCCAGATAGAAGTCATGAAGATCCTGGAAAAAGCATCCGGTGATCAGAGACAGCCAGAATTCCTTAGCACACATCCAAGTCCGGGAAACAGGATTGAGGAGATAAAAAAATATATTCAGGAATATAGAAATAAATAATTTCTTTTCTTATAAAATAATTGTATATTTATCAGACTTAAAAATTCTCTTTTTAAATTTTAAACTGCAATTGGCATGAAAGATAAATCACGGTTTCTTTCTTCAGTAATAGTTTCCCTTCTTGCAGGTTTCATTTACTATTTATTCGGTCTGAATATAAGCAATAATATAGAGAGATCTGTAAAAGCTGTGTTAAGCTCAAATGATACTGAAGAGTATATGACACAGGATATTATGCCGCTCAACCCTGAAGTCTGCAGTTCCGTTACCGGGTCTTCCAGGAATAACATTAAAACCGTCAATAAAAAGAAAAGATCTTTAAAGTTAAAAGATAATTCCGTTTCCCGGGACAATAAATCCATTTCTGATATTGCAAATTCCAATCAGGCTAAGTTTCAGAAACCTTCTCCTGACAGGAATATTGATTTCACGGCAGAGTTAGAGAAACTGATCTCGAAAAGGTATAATGCTTCTCCAATTTTAAAACCAGGGAAGGAATTTAAGATTGACAAAAGCATGAGCAATTCACCGGAAGATCTTGCCGAACTGAAATCAGGATTAAATAATAACGAAAAGTTCAAAAAGAATTTCGAAAAAACCCAGATAAAGTTTTACAGAAAAAACTATAAAGGTAATGGTTTTGAATACAATGTAATTATTAATGAGAAATCATCAAATCCCGGCAAGTATGATTACAATGATGCTGAAAAGAATTATATAAAAACTGAGTGCGGTGAGTCAGATAATAATTCAGATTCCAAAATAAATACAAAGAACAGGAACCAATATAAGATAAAAATTATTTCACCTAAAGTACGAATAAAAACCAATAAATGTAAAGTTGGGGATGCGGTTTCTGATGATAATGCAGAAGAGATAAATGTACCTGATAATTCCGAAGATGATGATTCAATGTAAACAAACCTGAAAATTTGAAATTTCCGTTAACTTAAATAATAAATCATTATGAAAAACAAAATCATTCTAACTGTTTCACTTATTGCTTTACTGGTGTTCGGTTTCATTTATTCTCAAAGCAATAATCTTATCGCCGACGATAAAGACGGCAAGAAGGATTGCTCATCACAATGCACACAGAAATCAAGCTCAACTGAAAACAATTCCCAGTCTGCTGACAAAAACATGAGCGGAGCAAACACTACCGAAGGTAGTAATGAATTTGCAGTATATGAGTTTGTCACTGACAAAATCAGCTGCAGCTCCTGCAAAACATCTATGTCAGGAAGTTTAATGGGAATCTCTGGCGTAAAGGAAGTAAACTACGGAGAGACATGCAGTGTATCTAAAATGACAAATGTAAAAGTGTATTATAATTCTGCAGATACAACTCCAGAAATTATTGCTGCTTCTGTCAGTGAAAAAGGATTGACATGTGATAAAAGTAAATGCGGTGATGAAAGCAAATGTACAGGAAAGAAAGATACTGAAAAGAAATTATAAAAATTAAAACTTTTTCCAAAAGTTGAAAAGCCCGGACAGTTTATAAAGTCCGGGCTTTTTTTATAAATAGAGAATCTGATTATTTGATTTAGAATGGACTTTCAGTTTCGGAATTCCTCGGAATTTCAATCACAGGATGCCTTACTTTATTTTCAAATTTAGCATACTCATTCAGGAACACCAGATCAAAATCTCCTACCGGACCGTTTCTCTGCTTTCCAATAATAATTTCCGCTTTGCGCTTAAGCTCTTCATAATCAGGATCATCCTGATTTGCTTTCATTCCCATAATAGGCCTGTGAACAAAAATTACTACGTCAGCATCCTGCTCGATCGCTCCGGATTCCCTCAGGTCAGCAAGCTGGGGACGCTTCTCTTTCCCGCGCATTTCAATTGAGCGGTTAAGCTGTGCGCATGCAACAACAGGTATATCCAGCTCTTTCGCAAGCGCTTTCAATCCTCTTGATACATATGCTACTTCAAGATCCCTTCTTTCTGAATTCTCCGGACCCCTTACAAGCTGCAGATAATCCACTACGATCATATCAATCCCGTAATCCATTTTCATCCTGCGCGCTTTTGCTCTGATTTCCAATATGGATAATTCACTCGAATCATCTATATATAAATTTGTCTTAAGATTATGATATGTCTGTAATACTCTGTTCCATTCTTCAACCCTGGATTTTCCTGTTTTTAATTTCTTTCCGTCTACACGGGCTTCCCCTGCAAGTAATCTCAAAAGTAATTCCCTGAATGACATTTCAAGACTGAAGATGGCAACTGACTTTCCGTGATCAACTGCGGCATTTCTCGCAATGTTCATAGAAAATGCTGTCTTTCCGTGAGAAGGCCTTCCGGCAATTACTATCAGCTCGGATTTCTGAAATCCTGCCGTGTAATCATCAAGTTCCGTAAATCCTGTCGGGACCCCTATTATTGCATTCTTATTATTTCTCTGTGTTGCTATCGTTTCTATCAGTATATCCAGCTCATCTTTAACTGATAATACCTTTTTCTTTGACAGTGATTCCGATACATCAAGAATTTTCTGCTCAGCATCATCAAGTATAGAAAAAGTATTTGAGGTCGGATCAAAACATTTATCCACTATCTTTGATGAAATGCTTATGAGATTTCTCAGAATGTATTTCTCAAATACTATTCTAGTGTAAAATTCAACGTTTGCCGATGTGGATATAGAAGTTGTGAGTTCAATAATATATTCAATTCCGCCTATCTCTTCGAGCTTACCAAGTCTTTTAAGCTCCTCCTTCAGCGTATTAGGATCTACCGGCTCTTTCTTTCCGTCAAGATTTATCATCGCCTGGTATATAATTCCGTGAGAAGGTCTGTAGAAATGCTTTGGATCAAGAAGCTGAACTACATCATTCATAACCTGATTATCAATTAGTATTGAACCGAGAATCTTTGACTCAAGCTCCAGCGCATTAGGTGGTATCCTGCCTCCGCCTGCATCCATCGTCTCATCAACCGGATCTTCCGATACGACTTTTATGTATTTCTTTTTTGCCATTCTTTTTTAATAAATATTTAATTCATCAATATTTAATTCATCAATATTTATTTTCATCTTCTTATAATTATCCTGATTACTACTAACACTCTGTTCTTAATATTAACTATTAACTATTAACTATTAACTATTAACTAATTTATCGTATTCACTCCTGAACATCTTTACATCCTCCCATGTAGGTTTCTTCCAGTTTGGATTTCTTAATAAAGCGGCAGGATGATATGTTACCATCATTTTTATACCTTTGTATTCATGAAATCTGCCTCTTAACTTTCCCAGCGGCTCTTTGCTTCTTAATAAGGTCTGAGATGCAAATGTTCCGACCGCAAGTATCAGTTTCGGCTTGATCATCTCAAGCTGCTTAAATAGATACGGTTCGCAGTTCTCAATTTCATCTGGCAGAGGGTTCCTGTTATCCGGAGGTCTGCACTTAAGTATATTACAGATAAATATTTCTTCCCTTGTAAAATTTATAGCTTTAAGAATATCTGTCAGCAGCTTTCCAGCCCTGCCTACGAATGGCTTACCCTGCTCATCTTCATCTGCTCCCGGCGCTTCTCCTACGACTACGACATCAGCGTTGGGATTCCCGTAGCCAAATACTATCTGCTTCCTTCCGGAGGCAAGTACCTTGCATTTCCGGCAATCACTGATCTCATGTGCAAAATTATCAAGAGTTTCGCTGTTCATCCAGCTCTCATTGATTACAGTAATTTTCCTTTCCAGTACTTTCTCTTTTTCATGTTTTACCTGCTTAATTTCTGAATCCGGGATTTCGTTTTTCGAAATGATATTTTTTCCGCTTTGTATCTCTTCACTCTCTGTTAATTCATTTTTCGTCTTTCTGATTTCTATAACATCGTAAAATGAAATCGGACTGTCTGAGGATTTAATATCACTCTCATATATTATATAATTATTGTGATCTTTATAATACTTTAAATATTCTATTGCATCATTGATTATTTTAGCTTTATCCTTATTCATTATTCATTA
>CAZLOL010000097.1:9206-13279 GCA_964561045.1 uncultured Ignavibacteriaceae bacterium
TTATTCATTATTCATTACAATTTCAGATATTTGTTAAGTATGGCATTGCCGACTTCATATTTGCTCATTATTGGCAAAGCTTCTGAGCCTTTCTTATCTATCAATGTAACTATATTCGTATCCGTTCCGAAACCCGCGCCTTCAGTATTTGGGTTATTAAGTACTATCAAATCCAGATTTTTATTCTTCAGTTTATTTTTCGCATTTTCGGGACCGTTATCTGTCTCAAGTGCAAATCCTATTAATTTAAAACCTGTCTTATTCTTACCGATGTGTTCGAGTATGTCAACTGTCTTCTTGAATTCAAATACAAATTTATCCATCCCTTCCTTTTTTATTTTGGAGTCAGTGGTTTTTACAGGTTTGAAATCTTCTACAGCTGCAGTCATAATTACAAGATCTTTATTCTTCAGATTACTTTTTACTTTCTTAAACATCTCGTCACTTGTTTCCACATTTATCCTTTTTACATTTTCAATATCATGCAGTGAAACCGGTCCGGTAACCAAAGTAACTTCCGCTCCCCTGTCCCTGGCTGCCCTGGCAAGTTCAAATCCCATTTTTCCGGTAGATGAATTTGTGATAAACCGTACTCTGTCAAGGTATTCGACGGTTGGTCCCGCAGTTATTAGTATTTTCTTACCGTGAAGATCTTTTTTAATAAGAAGCATTTCCTTTAATTTTTCAAAAATAAATTCGGGCTCTGCCATCCTGCCTTCACCTGTGATTCCGCTTGCAAGCTCACCGAATACCGGATCTATTATTTTATAACCGGCTCTTTTTAACCTTTCAAGATTATCTCTTGTAACTGGATTTTTATACATATCATCATCCATGGAAGGAACTATTATTACTGGACATCTTGAAGCAAGAACTGTAGTAAGAAGAAAATTATCACATATACCGGAAATTATTTTTGCTATTGTATTTGCTGTTGCAGGTGCTATGACAAATACATCTGCCCAGATTCCCAGGTTAACATGCCATGTACCGGTCTCGATTTTTTCTGCTTTAGACAAATCTTGAACATCCGGGAACATATTTATGACAACTTCATTCTTTGAAAGAGCTGATAATGTAATTGGCGAAACAAACTTTGCTGCATTCGGTGTCATAATGATTCTGACTTCAGCTCCCTGCTTTACAAGGAATCTCACCAGATAACAGATTTTATAAGCTGCTATACCTCCGCTTATTCCTAAAAGTATTTTTTTTCCTTTTAACATTATTTTTGATATTAAAAAAATATCCCTGTAAAAAAGGGATATTTTAAAGAACTGAAAATTTGCTTTTAAAAAAAATTATTTGATCACTTCTTCATTGTTCTTGAATCTGTAATCAAGCCTGTCTTCCATAAGATCACTGATCGCTTCTATGGTCGGCTTTTTCCTTCTTTCAAATTCAAGAGATATATTGAGCTTGTCCTGATTCATAATCGTGTCATCCTCAGTTTCCTTTGCAATTATCGGCTCAAGTCTCTGATTAAGTTCCATTTTCATTGAATCATTTATCTGCCTGGCTTTTCGCGATGCTACGACTATTGATTCATACAGATTTGCTGTTTTGGATTCGAACTTATCCAGGTCTAATGTTTCTATTGACATATTATTTTTTTTGATTAATTTATTTATTAAAACTTGTGATTATATTTTGAACTTCTGTAACTGCTTTATCAAGATTTTCATTTACTACAATATAGTCAAATTCATTTTTCTTTCCGATTTCTAAATCTACCCTTTTGATCCTTTCTGCGATCTGCTCCGGACTCTCAGTTGCCCTTTTTTTAAGCCTCTCCTTGAGCGTTTCTATGTCCGGAGGCAAAATAAAAATTAGCTTCGCCCTGTCACCATAGATTTTTTTTATGTTCAACGCGCCGTTTACATCTATATCAAATATCACACTTCTGTTCTTTTCAAGATTTTCATTTGCAAATGACCTCAATGTACCGTAATAATCACCGTTAAATAATGTTTCATACTCTACCAGCTCATTGTTCTCTATCATCTTCCTGAAATCATCCTTGGAATAAAAGAAATAATCTTTACCTTCAGTCTCATTCTCCCTCATGTAGCGCGTAGTCGCTGACACTGAAAATACAAGTTCAGGATTGGTCCTGAGTATTTCCTTCACTATGGTTGTCTTTCCGGCGCCAGAAGGTGCTGCTATTACGTATAACATCGGGTATTTTTTTCAATGGTTTATTCAACATTTTGTAACTGCTCGCGGATCTTTTCAAGCTCTTCTTTCATTACTGCCGCTCTTTGTGAAATTTCAGCATCGAGTGATTTTGATGCAATTGTGTTTATCTCGCGGTTTATTTCCTGTATTAAAAAATTCAGTCTCCTGCCTGCCATTTCAGGTGATCTTGAATACTCGGAAAAATATTTTGTGTGACTCTTTAATCTTATTATTTCTTCAGTGATTTCAATTTTCTCTGCAAGGAGAATGACCTCCAGCTCAAGCCTGTTCTCATCAAGTATCCTTTTATCTGATAACAGCAATTCAACTTTCTTCAGAAGCCGGTCACGCTCAGTCTTAATTCTGTCCTTCGACATTTTTGATATAATACCAGATTCTTTTTCGATGAACTTTATTCTCTCCAGAATATCCTTCCGTAAAATGTCTCCTTCTTTGATCTTCATTTTTACAAGATCGTCAATTGCTTTGTTTAAAAGTTTACTTATAAAATCATATTCTTCTTCATCAATGTCATCTCCGGGCTCAGTCGTAAAAAGATCCGTAAAATTTAACAGATGACCGATATTTATTTCTTCCTTGGATCCGATTACTTCATTTACCTTTTTTAATAAACCGTAATACTCTTTTATCAGATTGATATCTGCATTAAGGCTCGACGGTACTTCATTGTCATACTCTTTTGAAATATTAATGTTAATCTTTCCCCTGCTGATTTTTTTCCTTACAATTTCCTTTAATTCGAAATCCTTTGAAGCGAGGAATTTCGGATATTTGAATGCTATCTCGCAAAACCTGTTATTGACGGATCTTAGCTCTATACTGTATTTTTTTTTCTCAAATGTTCCTTCAGCCCTTCCAAAGCCTGTCATGCTGACGATCATATTATCTTCTATTTGATTACGTAATGTTTGGTTAATTCCTTTTTAAGAAATTCAAATGCCTCCTGAGGTGTATTGACATATTTGAACAAAGACAGATCTTCCGGCGATATCATATTCATACGTGCCATTTCCTCGAGATTTATCACTCTGTCCCAGTAATCTTTACCATAAATTACAACTGTTATTTTTTTATGAAGCTTCTCTGTCTGTATAAGCGTCAGTATTTCCATAAGTTCATCAAGCGTACCGTATCCTCCCGGCATAATTATCAGGGCTTTTGCAAGATATGCAAACCAGAATTTCCTCATGAAAAAATAATGGAATTCAAGATTTAATTCAGGTGATATATAAGGATTAGGATACTGCTCAAATGGCAGGGAAATATTCAATCCCATGGAAAAACCTTTTGCCTTTGCTGCTCCCTTATTGGCAGCTTCCATTATTCCCGGTCCGCCGCCGGAACAAACAACAAATTTATTAGGCTTCTTCAAACTCTTCGCCCACATGGTCATCAGATATGCAAGCTCTACCGTTTCTTCATAATATTTCGACATTTCTAAATTCACCTGAGCATTCTTAAGTTCTTTCTCCAGTTTAGGATTCTTTCGGGCAGACCCCTTAATTTTTTTCTTTATTTCATTAAGCTTTGTTAATGCTACTTTCCTGGGCAGAGTTCTTGCTGATCCAAAAAATACAACAGTGTGCTTAATATCATATCTTTTAAATCTCTCCAATGGCTCTTTATACTCTGTAAGTATCCTTATGTCTCTTGAAACCGGTGAATTCAGAAATTTTAAATTGTGATATGCCTTCGGAGCTTTGTTTAAAAATGCCATTTTATATAGTTAGTAGTTAATAGTTAGTAGTTAATAGTTAATAGTTAATAGTTAGTAGTTAATAGTTAGTAGTTAGTAGTTAGTAATTAGCAGTTATTTATTAATCGTTAATCGTTAATTGTTAATCGTTAATTGTTAATCGTTAATTGTTAATCGT
>CAZLOL010000098.1:0-13269 GCA_964561045.1 uncultured Ignavibacteriaceae bacterium
AAAAAATTTTCTTACCATTTTGAGTAGAATTTAACTTGTATGTGATTAATTCCCGCTAATTAAAATCCTACTCCAATTCCCAGTGAAGATGAAAATCTGTTACTGATGTTTGCATCGAGATTGAAGTTAAAATATCCGACATTAAGATTGCCGCCGATGATTACTCTGAATTTATCGTCAGCAGTCTGACTGAATGAAACCGGTATATCACTGTCAGGATCATTAGAATCCTGTACATAAGTATAGTTTATATCCGCTTTGTATTTTTCAAACTGAAGTCCGCCGTAAAGAGTAAACAGTGAAGAGAAGTTTTTACTGGCCTGCAGATTCACAAAAAAATCATTTCCCTTAAGAATTCTGAAATCGGTATTATCATCAACATTATTTATCTGATAGCCAGCCTGTATGGCAAAATTGAAAGGAGACTTTGAGAAGTAATGATCTAAATTATGCCTAATCGCGAAACCAAAAAAATTAAACCTGCCGTATTCACCAACATCTATGCTGGGTAAAAATCTAATGACAGCATCCGTGCCGTAAAAATTTCCGATCTGAATCTGAGGAAAGAACAGCGGAACAACGCTTGTGTTTATGACACCTCCTATAAGTTCCTGCGGAGGCGCAGGTGTATTATTATCCGTAAAATAGCCCGTTGCGACTGCAACATCTTTGCTCCCTATAATTGTAGGAGCATTTGTAACGCTGTACTGAACCTGTCTCGGAACTCCTTCGACCAATACAGTATCAAGATAAGACAGGTTAAAGCTTCTTGAGCTCTCGCCGAAAAACGATCCGAAAAATCTCAGGCTGAAATTAATATTAAAACTTACAGGCTGTTTTTTGTCAAAGGGAACAACGGCTGTATTAAAAAATCCTGAATTTATATTTGAACCAATGCCGTCAATACCCGGTTTCACATATTCCTGCGCATAGCTCTCTCCGACTTTGGATAATTTTATATCAGTACTCTGAGAATAAGAATTATTCAAAAGCAAAAACAGAAATAAAAGTACTGAAATTATATTTTTCATGCTTAATTTTGGTTTTAAGTTAATGAATAAATTTTTGTTATCTAAGTTATTTGAAAACGTTTAAATAGAGTTTATTTTGAAGTACCGGAATTTTGATTTAAAAAATTATCTGCTATGGTTCGGGTAATTAAAAAGTAATTTAACCAAAGAGTAATTACAATGGATTTTTTAAAGAAACGCTTACTAAATACTTTTGTTAGTATATCTAACTTTTTCTTTATCATTATTGAAATTGGAATTATAAAGTTATATTTTTGAAAAAAGAAATTGTTATACAAATTAAAAAAGTTTTTAAAACGAATTTATTACCGTATTATGGGATACCCTATACCTAACTATCATTTCACAGTCAACTGGGGCGGAGTAAACGCCGGCTTTATGGAAGTCTCCGGACTTGATATAAATATAGACATAATAGAATACCGTTCGGGCGCAAGCCCTGTTCAGTCTGTAACCAAGCTGCCCGGACTTGTAAGATACAGTAATGTGATTTTAAGAAGAGGAATAGTCAGAGGCGACAATGATTTCTTTCACTGGATAAACACGGTAAGACAGGGAACAATAGAAAGAAGAGATGTTATAATTTCACTCTTAAATGAAAACCATGAACCTGTCATGATATGGCGCGTTCACAATGCCTTTCCTGCAAAGTATACGGGTCCTGATTTAAATGCGCAATGCTCTGAGGTTGCAATAGAAGAGCTGGAGCTTGCTCATGAAGGGCTGACAGTAGAAACATTTTGATGTACGTCAATTTTTGTATGTATACTGTTACACAAAATAATTTAAGCTGAAATAAACAATCACTTCAGAAATTGCCGGCGAATGTTGCTTTCCATATTTGTCAGGAAAAATTAAATGATCTTTTTAAACTTTTCATTTTACAATATTTCTGTTCTGATTTATGGTATGGAAAAACTTTTTTCTAAGTTTTAAATTATAAAAGTTTTTTGAATGGAAAATAACATTTAATGAATAAGAACATGGATAAGATGGAATTAACAAAAGAGCAGTGTGACATTATCAGTTCGACCGGTGACATAAAGATAAACGCCGTCGCAGGTTCAGGGAAAACCACCACTATCATCGAATACGCAGCTGCAAGACCTAAGGAAAGTAAAATACTTTATCTTGCCTTTAACAAATCAGTTAAGCTTGAAGCCATCAGGAAGTTTTCGGAAAAAGGACTTAACAATGTAAAAGTAGAAACCGCGCACTCGCTTGCATACAGGCACATCGTTTACAGTCACAGCTACAAAGTAAAAGCAAACGGTTATAATATCAATGAAATAGTTGAACTGCTGAAACTTCGCAGCACAGGAGAAAAGCATACGGAGTATATTGTTGGAAACCACATAAAAAAATTCATTGCATACTTCTGTAACAGTGACAAAGAAAAGGTTCAGGAGCTGAACTATCTCGATGTTGTTTCTGACAATAAGGCAAGAGCATTTGTAACTAAATATTACGACTACATAGAGAATCAAACCCGGAGTTTGCTGAGCAAAATGAACAAAGGAGAAATTGAGATCATTCATGATTTCTATCTTAAAAAATTTCAGCTGTCGGGACCAAAGCTTGAATTCGACTATATTCTTTTTGATGAAGGGCAGGATGCATCACCTGCTATGCTGGATGTGTTTTTCAGGCAGGATGCCGTAAAGGTTGTAGTTGGTGATACGCATCAGCAGATATACAGTTGGCGTTATGCGGTCAACTCACTCGAAAAAGCTTTGTTTAAAACATATCAGCTTTCGACAAGCTTCAGATTTAGCCAGGACATAGCTAATCTTGCTGTTGAAGTTTTGAAATATAAAAAGCATATCAATGAACAGTATAGAGCCGTGATCAAAGGAAAAGGGAATTTCAGGGAGTTAAAAACAAAAGCAATTCTTGCAAGGACAAACCTCGGGCTTTTGCTGAGAGCCATCAGATATGTTACCGAGAAGCGAAATGTGAAAAATATTTACTTTGAAGGCAACATAAATTCTTATACTTATGCGGACGAAGGAACATCGCTTTATGATGTACTGAATCTTTACAACGGAAAGAATCATCTCGTAAAAGACAGTCTGTTAAAATCAATGAAGGATATGAGCGAGCTGAATGATTATATCGAAAAAACTGAAGATCTTCAGTTAGGAATGATGGTCAGCATTGTAAGTGAATACGGCAACAGAATTCCCGGCATCATTAGTATTATAAAGAAAAAACATTTGGATAATGATGACAGGGGAAAAGCCGAGATGATATTTTCAACTGTTCACAGATGCAAAGGGATGGAATATGACGAAGTGCATCTTGTAAACGATTTCATGACAGAAACGAAACTTGAAAAACTAACTTCAGACAAGTCAGCCGATGTAATGAATCATACCAGACTGAATGAAGAGATCAATCTTTTATATGTAGCGATTACACGTGCGAAGAACAGCATTCACATTCCTGATCAGCTGATGCCGAAAGAGTTTTCGCGATCTCCGCAAATACATATTGTAAAAACCGGTGATGAAAATAAGCAGCAGACAAAATCATGGAGCAGCTGGCAGAATAATTACAACACAGGTACGGTCAAGGAAAAAGCTTATATGATTGAAGAAATAAGAATGAAGCACAAAGAAGCTTTTATGCCCTGGACACGTGAACTTGACAGTGAGCTGAGGAAGATGTTTGATGAAGGCGTAAGTGTATATAAAATTGCAAAGCATTTCGGGAGAACAAAGGGAGCGATAACGGCGAGACTTGAGAAGCTGGAGCTCGCGTGAAATCAACAGGAGTAATTTCTGTTTACGTCAATTATTAAAAGTTTAATCAGCTTGAATGTTGATGCAGGTTTGAACAAGTATTATTATATTTTTTATTTTTGATTTTAATATTTTTTAATTGAGAGTTTATTTGACAAACTCTTTTATATACTTTTTAATGAACACACCTAAAAAAATAAATCTTGTTAGTAACAAAATCAAACTGAATGCTTTTTTTTATGAAGGTGCCGGAAATGGAAACAAACCAACCTTAATATGGCTTCACGGAATACCGGGAGGACGCGAAGAAGGCAAAGCTGAAATGTCGAAGAATCTTTGCAAAGAAGGTATAAACGTTTTAAGATTCAATTATCAGGGAATATGGGGAACCAAAGGTGAATTCAAGATGAGTAATTCATTAATAGATTTGACGGCCACAATAAATTTTTTGTATCAAAAAGAAAACATTTCAAAATTTAAAATAGATACGGACAGAATAGTGTTTGCAGGTTACAGTTTCGGAACGGCGGTTGCCTTAGTGGGAGCTTTATATGACGAGAGAATAAAAAATATTATCTGCATAGCTACATGTGATTACAGCTATTTTGGAAAGCAATTCATTGATCCATATTCGAAGATAAGAGAATTTCTCGAAGATGCTGTCGAAGGAGTATTTTCGGATAATGCTATTTTTAAACAGGACCCTTATCTTTTTTTAAAAAATTTATCTGAGAACATAAGCAAATACGATATTGTCAGACATGCGGAAAAACTTCTATCCAAAAAGATCTTCATGATCTCGGGTATAGACGACAATGTCTGTCCGGTGGAAGATCATCTGCTGCCGGTTTACAGAAGACTCAGAGAATCAGATCACAAAAATTTAAAGCTGGAAATAAATAAATGCGGACATGAACCTCCTCCGGATTTGACCGGATTGATTTTGGGATGGGTAAAAGAAAATGTATGACATGATAATAACGATCTGTACAGACAACCCGGAATAGCTAAAAATCAAAGCAAGAATCTTTGAAAAAAATGTATGCAAATATTCAAAACAGTTTTTCCCTGCTTCCTCTTAACAAACAAAAGCTTGTAATGAAATTACGCGGGATAATTCTTTCTTCATCACTTAAGATCAGGGAAATACAAAAATACGGACGAATGACTTTTGCAACTGAAACTGAGGCGGTCGCATTTTTATGTGTAAAGCAAAATACTGATTATGTCGAAGCTGGATTCTTTAAAGGTGTATTTCTAAATGATCCGAAGGGATTATTAAAAGGAAAAAGCAGGGAGATCAGAAGAATTAAGATCACATCCGTCCAAAACGTTTACAATATTTAGATTATTATTTAATTCTATTGAAAAAATTAAATTATGTGTAAGCAACTTTAAACAACCCCACCCTGCCCTCCCCTTTGAAAAAGGGGAGGGTATGGGAGGGGTTTTGTAGCAATGAATTAAGTATTCAATAAAAAATTAAATATATTTAATAACTACATAAACATAATTTAAAACGTTTTGGACAGTGTTGAATTAAGATCAGATCAGAAAATGAGATACCGGTTTATCAGATCAAACGCTGGGTAAAAGATTCTGTAAGTTTAAATAAGCGAACTGACCTTTATACCTGAACAAAAAATTCATAAAAGCATTTGCCATAAAACACATGCAAGTTTCAAAAATATTAATTTAATTTTTATTTACAACTTCTAATTTATGAATGGAACAATTCATCACATAGAAATATATGTATCAGACCTGAACAGAACCATTATATTCTGGGAATGGCTGCTTACCGAAAAGTTTTCTTATAAAGTTTTTCAGAAATGGGACAGCGGGATAAGCTTTATACTGGGCAGCACATACATTGTATTTGTGCAGACTGAAAAAAATTATCTTGATAAGTCATACAACAGAAAGAATACAGGTCTTAATCATCTTGCGTTTCACTGCGATTCAAAAGAGTTTGTTGATAAGCTGACAAAGGAATTGAAGGAAAAGAATATTAATATACTTTATGCGGACAAGCATCCCTATGCTGGCGGCGAGGATTATTATGCCGTGTTCTTTGAAGATCCTGACAGGATAAAGGTTGAAGTTGTTTCCGGAGACGAATCGGATAATATATAAAAATGAACGCAGCTGAATATGCTTTTAAAAGTTCGCATTTTATTTAAAAAAACTTTGATACTTTTGTTTCAAACTTATTTTAAATCAATGAAAATTACTTCTTTAAATTGCCTTTGATTTACGAAACAGGTTCATTTTGTTCAGTGCTTTATTACAAATACTTTTATCAATTCTAAATAATAAATACATCATGAAAAAAAATTCAGCTTGTTTTATTCTGACCTTTGTGATTCTAATTTCATTTTCAAATTATTCCAGAGGAAAATATTCTCATGATACGGAGGAATATAGCAGAAACGATTCAGCATTAATACTGAAGCTTGAAAATGACTTTGCAGCTGCGGTGGTAAACCGTGACGAAGCAGTCATAAATGAATTAATCTCTGATGATTTTATTTATACAGAAAATGAAAATATGTATTCAAGGTCAGAAGTAATACAGTCTTTTCTGTCTCCAACAGATATTATAGAATCAGCTTATAACGAAGATCTGCAGGTTCGTATTTATGATAAGACTGCGATCGTTACCGGATGGCTTTACATTAACGGAAAGAGTTCCGGAACAGACTTCAAAAGGAAATACCGCTTTACTGATATATGGTATTATAAAGACAGGAGATGGCAGTTAATAGCCGCTCAGGATTATCTTCTGCCTTAAACAAATTTGTCAGCCGGTTCTATAACGGTTAGAATTATATTATTTATAACTTTCTGAAACTTCAAAATCAAAATGGAAATAAACGAATTAAAGAACTTCGGTACAAAATACGCCGAATCATGGTGCAGTCAGAAACCTTTTAGTGTAGCAGAATACTTTTCTGCTAGCGGATCACTGAAAGTAAATGATAGTCCGGCCGCAGTAGGCAGAGATGCAATTGCCAGGGTAGCAGAAGGATTTATGACGGCATTTCCTGATATGATAGTTACAATGGACAGTCTGAAGAATACTTCTGACGGGACGGAATTTCACTGGACACTGACAGGAACAAACTCCGGACCGGGGGGCACAGGGAAAAAAGTCAAGGTCAGCGGTTTTGAATTATGGAAATTTGACAATGACGGTCTCATACTTGAATCCACGGGCAGTTTTGATTCGGAGGAATACAATCGTCAGCTGATATCAGGTTACGAATAAAAAATTTTAAAAACATATCACGCTAATCAGTAAATGTTTTTTTATTTAATTTTACAGAAAAATATATTCCCTTGTAAATGACATTCTTACAGGCTTTATACGGCAGCCAGTATCAGGAAATTACACAAAGGGGCGGAGACGGAAATAAAGGCAGGATCAACGGGAATATGTTTCTCACTGCTTTTATAGTACTTCTTATTATAGATCTCGTTGCTTTTACTGTTGAAATTTCTTCCGCCGGTTCTGTATCTTTTTTAAATAATATGCTGAATAATTTTAATGTAGTTTCAGGAAAGTTAACCGGTAAATTACTGGCAGTTCCTATATTTATTGTGGTTTATATAATTGTGAACAAAACTATAGGCACCATTGAAAATTTCAAAAGGATTATAAATGAATTTGTCAAACTTCCTGAAGACATTAGGAAAAAAGCAAATGCTAAAATACTTATTCCGTTTTTTATTCTGCTTACTTTGCTAATTGTATTAATAATATTTTCCTGATTTTTATGCAGTTACAGACTAACTTACAAATAGAAATTTTAAAGTAATCCAACTCTAAACAATGAATGCAATATAAGTTTGGTTTAATCAATTAATTATGATCCTGACAGACTGATTTAAATATTCTTCACAGAGCATCCTTCTGAGCCGGGGCTGAATTCCGGATAGCAAGTGAAGAATTTAACACTAACGAAAACCAAGATGACTATAACCTACAATTCAATCGGAATAATTCATTCTCCGTTTAATAATAAAGAAGGAATGCCAATTCAGTCTGCCGGAGCAATCGGAATTAAGGGGACAATAGAAATAAAAGAAGAATTTACAGACGGATTAGCAGACCTTGACGGATTTTCTCACATCATATTAATTTATTCTTTTCATAAGTCGAAGGGATTTAATTTAAAAGTAAAACCTTTTTTAAGCGAGAATATGCATGGTGTGTTTTCAACAAGAGCTCCGGAAAGACCGAATGCAATCGGGATATCTGCAGTTAAGCTTTTGAGTATTAAAAAAAATATCATTGAAATAGAAAATGTTGACGTGCTTGACGGAACTCCGCTTTTGGATATCAAACCTTATATCCCGGAGTTTGACATTCATAAAGTTGATAAATACGGATGGCTGGAAAATAAACAATTTATGATCAATGAATCAAAATCAGATAACAGATTTAAATAATTATTTGCCGTGAAACTTTTAAAAATTATAATTGGATTTACAATCCTGCTGATTATGAACAGTGAAGCAACTGTCCGGCAAGCGAATAGCGGTTTAAAAATTATCGGGGTAATCAAAAGTGAATTATGAATACTGATAAACCAATTCAAAGAAACGAATATCTAAAACCACTGAGCAGAGAGCATCATCATGGTCTCCTTCTGTGCTGGAAAATCAAAACCGGATTTTCAAAAGGGGTCGCAGCTGACAGAATCAAAAACTATGCTGACTGGTTCTATAAAGCATATCTTATACCGCATTTTGAAGCAGAGGAAAAATATGTTTTCACTATATTAGGAAATGACAATGGATTGATAAAGCAGGCTATAGAGGAACACAGGCTGCTTTCAGGTTTGTTTTCAGATACATCTGATATTGAAAGTTCATTAAAACAAATTCAAACGGAACTTGAAAAACACATTAGGTTTGAGGAGAGAATTCTGTTCAATGAAATTGAGAAAGCAGCTTCTCCCGAACAATTAAAAGAGTTTGAACAAAATCATACGGAAGGAAAATTTGCGGAGAATCTTAGCGATGAGTTCTGGAAGTAAAGTAGCCGGCAAATATTTCACTTTTACTGAATATAAAGACTTTGCTGACAGTTCCGCTTATATTTAAAGAACTCTATAACAATAAATGTTGTGTCTGAATATATTAAAGTCGCATAAATATTTGAGCATAGCATAGTTTTGGTTAGTATGATGTCAGATCTTCGTTCAGATTGATATGGCTTCATTTTAAAGAATTATAAAATAAAATACATGAAGTACAGAAGCTCTGAAATACTATTAAAGAATAAAGAAATAGTAACTATAGAATTATGCAATGCTGAAGAGGCTGAAGAGTTAATTAAGACGGTTAAAACATATCTTGCCGACAGTAAATACATGCTTACGGGACCGGACTATTTTGATCCTTCTATTGAACAGGAAAGAAAATGGATCAGATCGTTTCTGGAAAATGAAAACTCTCTTTTATTAATAGCCAGGCAAGGCAGTAAAATTTTAGGCAACATTGATATCACAGGCGGGAAACTGGAAATTATAAAACATACTGCTGTTATCGGAATGGGACTATTAAGTGAATGGAGGAATATCGGACTCGGAACTGCTTTATTGAATAAAGGTATTGAATGGGCAAAGCATAATCCCCTGCTGGAAATATTATGGCTTCAGGTTTTTGCCGAAAACACTGCGGCAATCACAATTTATAAAAAAGCGGGATTTGAAATTGACGGTATTCAGAAAAGATTTTTTAAAGCAAAAGATAATATATATTATGACAATGTAATAATGAGTCTGGGTGTCAGATGAAAGAGCAGTTAAATACTTTAATTCCGGAATACAAACTTAGAAAAAAAACGCGACAGCTTTAACTATAGGATCTGAGTCGGGAATATACCCGGGGAGTGCATTTCAGTTTCAGAATTTTCCGAAAACATATTCTTAATTTAGTTTAATATTTTTGACAAAGGATAATTATTTCATATTAACGGGAGCAATGGGAGCCGGTAAATCTACGGTTTTACAAAAAATTAGGGAAAAAGGTTTTAACTGTGTTGAAGAACCGGCAAGAGAAATATTGAAAGAGCAAAGAAAGATAAACGGAAACGGCGTTCCGGAAAAAAATGCAGAGGAATTCAATCTTCTTATGCTGCAGCGGATGATCAGGCGGTATGACAATAATATTAATAAGAAAGAAGTTATAATTTTTGACAGGGGTATTCCTGATATAATCGGATATTCGCAACTGTTGAATACCGAAAGAGAAACTTCATCTGCCGCTTCAGAAGAATTCAGATATAACAAGCATGTTTTTTTATTTAAAGGATGGGAAGAGATATATACAAATGACGATGAAAGAAAAATGAGTTATGCCTTGGCTGATAATTTTGGTGAAAATATTATGAAAATATATCAGAGACTGGGATATTCAACAATAGATGTTCCTTTTATACCTGCCGAAGAAAGAGCTTCGTTTATTACTGATTCAATTGAAAGAATTCTCAATGGAAAATACCAGTGAAACATTTAAGACAATATTTATTTACTGAATAAGAAATCCAATAAACACATATTGCAAATGTCCAAGCATATTTCTCAAATAAATTTAAATGAAATTATTCACACCGTATACTTTCTCCAGGTCAGGTAAAGTTACAAAAAACAGGATCGCACTGGCACCGATGACAAACCTTCAGAGCAATGACGACGGTACCATAAGCGAAGCTGAATATAACTGGCTGATAAGAAGAGCTAAAGAAGGTTTTGGAATTATATTTACCTGCGCAAGTCACGTTACTGCAGACGGGCAGGGATGGAAAGGCGAGCTCGGAATTTTTGATGACAAACATATTACGGGTTTGACAAGACTGTCTCAGGAAATACAGAAATACGGCAGCCTTGCAATCGTTCAGATATTTCACGGCGGTTCAAGAAGCCCTGAGAAAGTTACCGGAATTCAACCATGGAGCGCGAGCCCTCAAAGTATTCCCGGTTCAGGGAAGACAATAGAAGTTCGAGAAGCATCAGAAGAGGATATTAATAAAGTCATAGAAGCTTTTACTGCTGCAGCTGTTCGGGCACAAACAGCCGGATTTGACGGAATTGAACTTCATGCAGCTCACGGATATCTTCTGCATCAGTTCCTGAGTACACATACCAATCTCCGTAGTGACAAATGGGGAGGAGATTTTAAGGGAAGAATAAGATTATTGATGACTGTCTTCAGAAACATAAAATCCGCAGTGACTCCGGAATTTATGGTTGGTGTAAGATTATCACCCGAAGACAAACCCGGATTCAAAGGGATAGATTTTGATGAGAGTCTGCAGCTTGCAGGAATTCTTGAAGCTGAAGGAGCTGATTTCATTGACGTATCACCGTGGGATGCATTTAAGAAACCCGATAAATATCCGGAAGGAGAAATGACAATAATTGAATACTTCAGGAAAAGATTAAATATTCAGACGCCGGTTATAACAGCAGGAAAGATCTGGTCTGCGGCTGATGCCGAAAAAGTGATTGAGCTTGGCGCGGACATTGCAGCGCTGGGAAGATCTGCCGTCGGAATTCCGGACTGGCCGTCCAGAGCACGGGTAAAAGAATTTCAGCCGCAGAAACCTCCATACACAGTCAAGCATTTGAAAGAAGCGGATCTTGGAGACCCGTTTATCGAATATATGAGAAGATGGCCGGATTTTGTAGAGAAGGAATGAGAATTCAATGTTTAAATCTATTTATCTTTAATATTTTTGAATTATAAATTCAGAGTTAAAAATTTTTCTACATGAATGTTTATGAAGACAAACAATTCCGGACCGGATGGCATTGACGGATATATATCAGGCTTTCCGAAGGATATTCAGATCATTCTTCAAAAGATCAGAGCTGTAATAAGAAAGGCAGCTCCTGAAGCAGAAGAAACGATTAACTACGGAATTCCTACCTTTACACTTGAAGGAAATCTTGTTCATTTTGCAGCTTACAAAAATCACATAGGATTTTATCCTGCACCGTCAGGCATCAAAGCATTTCAAAAAGAGCTTTCCGAATATAAAGGATCAAAAGGTGCAGTACAGTTTCCATTGAACAAACGGCTGCCTGTTGATCTGATAAGCAGAATAACAAAATTCAGAGTTAAGGAAAATATTGAAAAAGCCGGGATCAAAGCTATGAATAAATCAAAACTGAAATACGAAAAAAGTTTACGTGTCTGTCCAAAAGGTCACAAGTATTACAAGAGCAGTGACTGTCCGGTGTGTCCTTTCTGCGAACGTGAAAAAAAACCTGCAGATGGTTTTCTTTCATTAATCGCAGCTCCCGCAAGACGGGCATTGGAAAAAAACGGGATAACAACTTTAAAGAAGCTTTCCAAATTCAGCGGGAAAGAAATATTAAAACTTCACGGAATGGGACCGGGCTCAATTCCAAAACTTCAAAGCGCATTGAAGTCCGCAGGATTAAATTTTAAGAAATAGTCTTCATGGCATCAGCAAAAAAACTTTCTGACAAAGAATCGGTAAACGAACACATAGCAAAACTTGATCCTGAAACCGGAAAAATAGTAGAAGCTGTCAGGCAAATTTTTCTGAAGGCAGATAAAAATATCGGCGAGCATATAAAGTGGAACAATCCCTGTTTTTACTTTACCGGTGAAATGAAACCCTTTGATCCGAAAGAATACAAAAGGGAAATTGCCGTATTCAATCTATTCAAAGGTAGAATAATGCTTGTATTTCCGAGCGGAGCGAAAGTACATGACGCATCAGGACTGCTCGAAGGTGATTATAAAGACGGAAGAAGGATACTGATAATTAAAGATATAGATGATTTAAAAGACAAGGAAAAATCACTGCGTAAAGTAATAAAGGAATGGATAAGGCTCGCGGATTAGCAGATTTTAAGGAATGATTTTTAATTTAAATCCGATGAGGTCTGAATCGTTTTTTTTAACATTAAACCCTAAGCGATTAATCTTTTATGGAAACAATAACACTGGAAAATGACATCAAAGTATTTTATGTAACAGCTGAATCTTTTCCGGAAGGTATTATGGAAGCATATAATAAGCTGAATGAAAAAATTCCTTTATCTGCAGTCAAAAGAATCTTCGGGATATCCCGTCCTGAAAACGGAATCATTGTTTACAAAGCAGGTGCAGAAGTCAACGACACAATAAAAGCTGAAAAAATAATCAATGATACCCTTGTAATTAAAAAAGGAAATTACATTTGCAGTACTATACTTGACTATAAAAAAGATCTGTCTTCCATCGGCAGAGTATTTAAGGAATTGCTTTTAAATCCAGGCATTGATCCTGAGGGATATTGTTTGGAATGGTATGTAAGTGAGAATGAAGTAAAATGTATGGTAAGACTCTTTTAAATTTAGAATTAGTCACTTACAAGTTAAATTCTACTCAAAATGGTAAGAAAATTTTTTAGCAACTAAGTTGAAAGCAATAACCGCTGAGTTGCACAGAGTTTTTCACAGAGTCTC
>CAZLOL010000099.1:0-4733 GCA_964561045.1 uncultured Ignavibacteriaceae bacterium
TAAAAAAAACGAGCATTTAAAACTTTTTTGGTTCTGGCTATGCCAGTTTATGTATCATATATCAGGAAAAAGTATTTTCAGTCAGCAGTATCAAATGAACAAATGAGTATGGAAAACAATTTAAATTTAAGATCTTCCCGTCTATATGAAATATCCTGTATTTAACAATTAAATTATTTCTTCTTTAAAATAGCAAGTCCCTCTGATTTTTCCTCTTCACGGTCTTCAAGATCCGCCATAAGTCCTTCATCAGTAAGATCCATGACATGTGAATTTTCCCAGTCATATTTATTCACTTTATGCAGACGTTCAACTATATCTTCGTCATGAACTTCTATAGCGAGTTCACGCCTGTCATCAAAACTGCCCGGAGCCAGGTTAATGGATCCGATGATGGCTCTGCTCCCGTCAGCAAGAAGCATTTTTCCGTGAAGCTTGAGATGTCTGAGCTTATGTATCTTGATACCTACATCATCCATGATCCTGAGCCCTCCGACAGCTTCAACAAGTTTTTCTTTCTTTATGGAATGCGGGGGAAGTGCCATTACATGTACTTTCACGCCCCGGACAGCTGCGCGCACAAACCTTTCTATAATTACCGAATCCTGATAGCGTTCATTCTGAACAAACAGAGTATGTTTCGCTCCGTCTATCAGCCTTGCAATGCGCTCACGACCGTTTCCGCGGCACCAGATAAGATTAGCGCTGTCACCTGTTTCAAACTTCTGCCTGTTCCAGTCACTGTCGAAACCTTGAACGACCTCATCTACTTCATGCCTGTGTGTAGTAATGACGGCGTAATCCCGCGTCGAGGTAAGATTTTTTGTAGTCCAGTTTAAAGATTTAATAAATGCAGTCTCATTATCAACAACCATGGACTTCTCATGTGTTATTCCGAATTCAGGATTGCTGTCCTTTACATCAATTCCTGCTTCTTCAAGCTTCTTCCGTGTTTCTTCATTTTCTTCCTCGCCGCTTCTTCTTGCAGGATTGAGCATTACCTGTATATTTACACCGCGGTTCTTTGCATCAATGACGGCTTTTAAGAGATCAGGATCCGAAAAAATAAACATTTTGATCTTTAAAGATTTTTTTGCTCCGTTAATCGCATCGAAAATTGATTTAGGAGTATCATCCGGAAGTACAATAACAGATCTATAGCTCATAATTTTTAATTTAATTTTTTATCCTTATTATTGTCAGAGTCTGATGAGTCAGAAGGTACATCTGTTAATGGAGTGCTGCCAGCCTGTATCCTGTACAATTCCGAATAAATACCATTTTGATTCATTAGTTCTGTGTGAGTGCCGCTTTCGGATATCATCCCTCCCTTTAATACAATTATTTTATCGGCATCCCTTATTGTGCTAAGTCTGTGAGCTATCGTTATCACCGTTCTTCCTTTCATCAGTCTTTCGAGCGCTTCCATAACGAGTTTTTCGGAATCAGTGTCTAATGCAGCGGTTGGTTCATCGAGAATTAATATCGGTGAATTTCTTACGACGGCGCGTGCAATGCCAAGACGCTGTCTTTGACCGCCTGATAAAGTCAGTCCTCTTTCACCGATCATTGTGTCATAACCCAAAGGCATTTGAGAAATAAACTCATGTGCATTTGCCATTTTTGCAGCCTCAATGATCTCCTCCTGAGTTGCGTCAGGACGTCCGTATGCTATATTCTCGGTCACAGTTCCGAAAAATAATACGGTATCCTGCAAAACAAAACCAATCTGCTCCCGCAATCCGTTAAGCTGATAATCCGTAACTTTCAATCCGTCTATTTTTACATTACCCGAAACTGTATCATAAAACCGCGGAATAAGGCTGAGCATCGTGGATTTACCTTCGCCGGTCGGACCGCAAACTCCTATTCTCTGACCGGGTTTTATTAATAAATTAATGTCCTTTAGCACCGGTTCATCAGGCTGATAAGAAAAAGCAACATGTTCAAATTCTATCTCTCCCTTAAACTTTACCGGAACCACCGCATCAGGTTTATCCGTAATTGTCACATCGGTATCTAGAATGGTTTGAACGCGTTCAAGACCGACGGTAGCCTGCGCAATTACATTTGTCATTTTGGCAAAATCCTGTACAGGTTTAAAAAACTTAGCAAGATAGGAAAGAAAAACAGTAAGAGCGCCGATTGTCATCGCATCAGAAAGTATCAGACCTGCACCGCGCCATAAAACAAAACCGGTGCAAAGCGATACTGTAACTGCAACTATCGGTGAAAGCAGCGACTTTACGCGACGGGCTTTTAGCGCAGCTTTTACCGTCTCTGCACTTACGTTTTTCAGACGCTCCTCTTCAAGATCCTGCCTGCCAAAAGCCTGCACTGATCTTTCGGATTCAAGTCCCTGCTGCAATACGCTTACAATATCGCTCTGATGTTTTCTCACTTCATGTGTTGCTACTTTCACGGCTGTCTTGAATCTCGCCACAAACATCAGCAAAAAAGGAGTGATTCCGACTGCGATAAGAGCAAAATCCCAGTTAAGATAAAACATCAGAATCAGCATTCCGAATATTGTAAGAGTATCTATCAGAATACTCAAAAGTGCAGTCGACGCAAAACTCTGTATAGTACTCACATCATCCGTGATCGTACTAAGCATATTTCCGATTTTATGCGTATCATAATACTGAAGTGACAACTTTTGTAAATGATGATAGACGCGGAGTCTGAGATCATTTGCTACATACTGAGCAACGCTTTCAGTATAATAATTATCTATATAGCCAGCAACTGCCCCGATGACTGCAATTATTACAACACCGACAGCGGCAGCTGCCGCAAGCCCCATTGTATGTTCTGTGACCGACATATCCCTGAGCCATTCAAGATACTCAGGAAGTCTGTGATTACCAACCACATTATCCAGAATAATCTTCAGAGGCCATGGAGCTGCCAGACTCATTGCTGTTTCAAGCAGCATTGCCAAAAATACAATGATCAGCCATTTCCTGTAAGGCTTTACGAGTTCCCTTACAAGAGAGAATAAAGTTTTGGATTTTTCAGCGCTGTTGAAAGCAGGAAAAATTTTCCTTTTACTTTGATCTGCTGAGCCGGAAGCTTCAACGGTTTTATCTTGATTGTCACCGGAATTCATATTGTAAATGATAAGATAAAAATCATTTTAAATTTTTTAAAAAATAATATTTTTTAAAATTAAGAATTTTCAAAAGATAATTAATTTACCTGACTAAACTCAGTTTTTTAAAGAACTGAAATCCAGTTTGCCCTTTAAGATTTCTTTTCCTCCTTTGCCTAATGTACCAAGCAGTTTGATCTGATCCTTCATGCTGATATCCAGCATCCTTAGAAATTTCATTGATTTGATAACCAGCATCCCAGATGTAGGATTCGGAGCATTCGGAACATAGACTATGTAAAAGTCATCTTCAAGTTTTTCAATAACAAATGAAAACGCCCAACCGTCATCGGTATAAGCGAGGCAGGCTTTTGGAGTAAATTCATCTGCTTTGGAAATTGTTTCACTAAGCATTCCCTTCATCATTAAATATCCCGGGAAAAAAATACCTAATGCCTTGGATATTTTTTCACTGTATCCCAGTTTTGAAAAAAGAATTCCCATCAGATAAATCAGAAGGATAAGTATTACAAGGACAATTAACCGCGGATAACTGACACCAAGTAACGCACCCTGCGGGATGAGGTCTGCTACCGGAGAGGTAAGATCATAGATCATATTATAAATACCGGCAAGAATTATTATGATCAGGAAAAGAGGAAGAACTACCATCAGACCTTTAAGGAATCTGTTCTTTAAAACTTTCATTTCACATCTCCCGTAATTTTTATTTTAGTAAGTTGATAAATAAAAAATATTCCAATTACTTAACTTTATATCCGGAGCTGCAATAATAAAATTAATTTTTCACATTTGCTTTTTCCCATGCTCTGACCTTTGCAGCTGCTTCATCAAACAGCTTTCTGTAATTTCCTTTCTTCACCTTTTCTCTTGCTTCAGGTGTAAGTTTATTCCATAAAGGTTCATACATATAATAAGGCTTAAGATATGTTTGCTGATCTGCAGAGGCAACATTATCTGTTCCGAAAAGAAACTTGTCAGGAAACTGGTTAATCAGATCTGCGGTAGCCTGAACGGTAGTATCATTTCTGATAATATATTTTGCGACTTCGTCCCAGGATATATCAAAATAAAGATTGCTTAAGGTAGGATCTTCGCACATTTCTTTTATTATTTGTATCTGATCTTTTACCGGACGGACAATTCTTCCGAGTCCGACATGCGCCCAGATAATTGTTGCACCCGGATGTCTTCTGACAACATCCACCATATCCGATACATAGCTTTGAGTATAAGCTTTCGGGAACGGTTTGTCGATATCATTATGTAAAATAGCAAGCAGACCTGTCTCTGCGCAAATGCTGAATATACTGTCAAGAGCCGGATTCAGAAGACTCGCTACTTCACCTGCGACTTTTGAGGAGACAAATTCTTTATGAATGGAAAATTCGCCTATGCCTGTAAACACTCCGGGAAATGTCTGAAGCACTCTTCTTATATGAGCCGCCGCATACATGTCCGCCGGATTGAATGCTGTGATCATCGGATCAAACCGCTTTTTGTCTTCATCGGAAAGTGAAAGATACTGCATTGCAATGAAAGCATCAGAAAAAGAATAATAATACAATGGCGCATCCGTGTCGAGATAATATTTCGGAGCTTCATTGCCTGAATTTCC
>CAZLOL010000099.1:4833-13178 GCA_964561045.1 uncultured Ignavibacteriaceae bacterium
ACAATGGCGCATCCGTGTCGAGATAATATTTCGGAGCTTCATTGCCTGAATTTCCATAAGACCACATCTGCTGAAGTGGTATTCCGAACAGGACGCATCTTCCGACTACATCACCCATGTTATTCAGCTGCTGCTGAACTGTCAGACCTTCCTGAATGTAATTGGTGAGATGATAATGTCCGTCAAAGACTTCGTATTTATCATATATATCTTCCTTTTGTGAATAACTGAAATTTGATATTAAAAGAAATACGGCAACTAAAATAATTTTCTTGCTTCCTGAAATCTTATAGATAATCTTCTTCATAATGCTATAAATAATTAATTCGTTTAATAAATTTTATTAATTGTTCTTACAGAAAAATTGAAGCTGCCAGAGAAAGAATAGTACCTTTTAAACCTCCGACATAATATCCGAAGGAGCTGCTGACAGGTGATCGGTTAACAACAATTGCCTGGGCATTAAGCTTCATGTACCATCTGCCGTAAGGATATATATTCACACCTCCGGCAATTTCATTTGAATTATTAAACTGTCCCCAGATCTGAGAACCGAATGAATACAACTCAATCCATTTTGGAACTGCCATATACGACGCCATAACATAAAACCCCTGATCGAGCGTTGAAGTAATCGGTACGGGTCCGTCCGCATAGAATTTATTCAGAGTTCGTGAATACCATTCTGTCTGAAGAAAAAATCCTTTATATTTTATTCCGGCATTGGCAGATACCATGTTGTAATCAGCTTCAATGACCGTTACATCTTTTGCAAGGGCTCCTAGCTGAAAAATATTTAATGCATCTGATAGACGTAATCCTGTATTACCCGGGGAGTCTTCAAGACTCTGTGTAAACCTGTTTTCACGCGAATGTGTAAAAGCAGTTCCTATATTTGTTGCAACTTTCTTATGCTCGTCATAATCCGAAAATGAATTATACTTACCGAATTCTCCCGTAGTCGGTTTCCAGTCTAAACTTGCGCTTGAAGCAAGATTACGCGTAAGGTTTACGGCGCTTACATCCAGATTACTGGAATTATTTCCTATCATTGCAGTATAAAATATTCGTGGAACAATTTCACCGTCAGCCCAGAGCCCCTGTGTAAAATATGGTCTGAAATATTCGTCAGCCAGTATTCGGTCCGGAGCAAACCAGAACGGGTGTGAATAATGATTAGAACGTGTTCCGGGCAAGGCACCCCAGCCGGCGTTCAGGTTGAACTGCTTTGCAAATTTGTAAGTAAGGTTACCAATGATCGCGATTTGATTTGTGGCATTAACAGTCCAGATGGTTAAATTATAATTAAGCTTAGGATCAAGAAAAAATCCCCGGAAAAAAAGCATGACTCTTTGAAGCTGAAAGTCATTTCTCGTATCGATGTTTCTCGTATTTCCAAGATGATCAACGTAACTTTGCGAAGAGGGAAGCTGATTAATATATCTGAATAAACCATAAGCGCCGAAATTTAAAGAACCCTTGCTTCCAATAACTAAATTAAAACCTTCTCCGGGTGTGTATATGCTGTCAACACCTGCCTCTTTTTTGGTTACCACTGAATCATCTAAAGGAGGCACTTCCTGAGATTTAATATTGCTGCTGAACAAAGTTAATAAAAATACTGAAATAAACAATAAAGCATTGACCCTAAATAATTTACTCAATTTATTCATAGGTTTGATTTTTAAATAAAAAGGTTTAAGTTTTTAAAATGAAAAAAATAATTTTCTTCTGAAACTGATCTTTAAATCCATTATGTAAAATCAGGTAAAATATTGCTGGCTGATTTATCCTTTATACTTTACAACCTCATAAGCATCCTGTCCGTCGTGCAGGATCGGCTGGAAATAATTACCGTTGTATTTTATGAGCTTGTTTCCCTGAAAATCCATTTCCTGTCCTCCTTCCGGAAGATTGTAAACTATAGCGCCTATAGGTGCAGGGACTACTTTGTAACCTCCTTCGGTCTGAATATAAAATGCTCCGCCGAAGTAATAATATTTCATGTTCTCAACAATTGTAGTGGTATACCCGGCCGGTAAAGTTGTAATCTCAACGCCTTCGGGTGCCTGAACAACTTTATATCCTTCTTTTTCGCCTTCCGACTGCTGATAGTACACACCCTGATCATAGTAATAATTATTCTCAATAACATCATCATCATCGTCTATCAATATTGCGGAAGTTGCAAGGATTGATATAAAAAATCCTACCGGATACCAGTATGAACCCCAGCCGTAAGGAGAGTATGGATGATAATAATATGGTCTGTAACCGCTGTAATTATATCCATGATAAATGTTAATATCATTATCAAAATAATTACTTCTGTTACCGTCCCTTATACCTTCTCTGTCGCCGTCTCTTATACCTTCTCTGTCACCATCTCTGATACCTTCTCTGTCACCGTCCCGGATACCTTCTCTTTTATTATCTTTATCACCCATTTTATCCGTCCTGTCTTTGTTCGTGCCGACTTTATCTTTAACAGTGTTGGTTCTCTTTGTATCATTGGTATTTATCTTATTCCTTGTGGAATTATTGTTCTTAGTGCTCCTGTTAGTATTTGATTTAAAATTTCCGCCGTTGATCCTGTTGCCGGAATTTCCGGACCGGTTAAAAGAACCTCTCGAACCTCCTCTGGAACCGCTTCTCATCCTTTGAGCATTACAATCATCAGGGAGAAATGAGATTGAAATTACCGAAATTACAAAAACTGCAAGAATAATTTTTACTTTCATGATTTTAAAATTAAGTTTTATCTGATTAATTTTATTAATTGAGCACCTTCAGGAACAGTAAACTCAAATTTCGAGTCATCAATACTCTCATTTAATTTCCAGTCACTGTATTCAATGGAATACCCGGGGTTTCCTTCTTTATCTTTATATACGATCGACAACTTTACCGGAAGATAACTTTCGTCATTGATCCAGTACTGAAATGTCATATCATCCCTTACACCGGCAATATGGTAACAGTTCTGATCATGAATATAACCCAGGCCAAGATAAATCAGATTGTCCGATGTTTCCAGAATATTGTCAACAAAGTCAGGATAAAATACATCTATGCCCGGAAACTCTACACCGAAATGACGGCTCAAAGAATCAATGAATTCTATCAGACTCACAGATGCAGGGGCTGAGGCATATTGATTTTTATCAAAGGAATATAATATATAATTTTTTCCGTTATAAAAAAATTGCTTATGTCCCTTATCTCCTTTTTTTTCCACGAACATTTTATCAGGTCCTTTCAGAACAACAGTACCGGCTTCGGTGTGTGTTATGAGTCCGTAGATACTGTTCGAAATATCGAACTCCGAAGAATATTTGAAGCTGCAGGTTTCAAGCTCACTTATTTCATTACTCATGCTGTCAAGTATTGCAACTGCAATCGAATCATACTGGCTGTATGATTTTCCCGGCAACATTGTCAGTATCGTAAGAAAAAAGAATGAGAGATACTTGTAATATGATTTAAACATATGTTATAAGGTTTTTTTATAAGTAAATTTTTCAGAACACATATCTTAAAGTCATCAAAAATTAACCATAAAATCCATATTGAATATCCCTCCGGTACCGCCAACCGGATAAGGAAGTGATAAGGCTCCTACCGGGCTTCTGTAAATCTGTATGTACTGAAGATTCCATCTGAAAGCCTGATTTTTCCATGGGAAAACATTAATTCCGAATCTTGCGTCCCAGGGATTTCCGTATTCACCGAATACCTGTGATAGTGTTGCATATGCCTGAAGTTTCTTCTGAAGTATCATGTATGACGCCATTACCTGAAAACCATTATCCGTGAGTAAATTAAACCCGAGAGAATCCGTGCCTGTGCCTGTAAAATTACTCAGCCATCTCCAGTAATATTCTCCTTCAAATGCGAAGCCTTTATATTTGAAGCCGATATCCGCGCTCGACATTTTATATACTGCATCATTTATTGTTATTCCTGTTTTGAAAAGATCAGGTGTAAATATTATGCTACCATCAGAAAGCCGCAGCTGTACATTTTCAAACTGATCATTGTTAGGCTGGCTTTCTTTATTTTCCTCGCTGTATGTAAAATGAGCTCCTAAAAGTGTTGCCGGCTTTTTATGGTCATCAAAATCTCCGAAAGCATTATTGATTCCAAATTCACCCGTGGTTGGAAACCAGAGAAGCATTCCGGAGAACGTCCTCAGGCCGTTATCAAGCTGACCTGCATTTACACCAAACTGGCTGAGGTTATTACCAGCCATAAAGTTGTATTTAAGACCTTCAGTAACAATACCGTTTGCCCATATACCGGTAGTATATGAAGGACGGAAAAATTCATCTGCTATAAGCCTGTTATCCACAGGGTACCAGTATGGAAAATTTCCTGATGTACTTAAAACTCCCGGCAGACTGTTTATGCCGGCTCCTACATTTACGTATTTATTTATGCCATACTGAAGATTACCGGCTACAACCACCTGCGATACCTGTCCGAGCGAAGTATTGCTTGTCCAGACATAAAACAGGTACCGGAACTTCGGGTCCATGATCCAGCCGAAAAACTTGATGTTGACTTTATTAAGCTGAATATCCTGACGTCTTTTAATTGTCCTGGTTTTACCAAAAGCATCAGTATAGCTTGTATCAAGTCCTCTCTGGTTCAGATAACGGATATACGAGAAAATGCCCAGACTTACACTGCCATCTTCCGAATCCAGGATCTTTAATCCCGCTCCGGGAATATATTTAGATTTCTTTAAACTGTCAGAAGTTTCATTTTCTGATTTTAAAAAACCCGTTGTTTTGCTTTCATTCAGTTTTAGTTTAATATTATAATCAGCTAACTGAGAGAAAGATAATTTATTCAATAGAAAAATACTTATTACAGTAAAGAATATAAATGTAAGAGTAATTTTCATTTCTAATTTTTTAAGATAAGTTAAAGAAGTATAAAATTAAAAATCATAATAGAAAGTAAATGCAAACCTGTTTGCATTTCCGCTGCTGCCGTCTTTAGTTTTCTTAAATCCGTAAGAATATTCTAACCCAAGCCTGAAAGCTTCAGGATTCTGAAAGAATGCATTAAATGTAATATACTGACCTGTTTTAAATAAATAATCCGGAAAGTAATCCTCCATTTTAAGATTGACGAGTCCGTACACAACATCCATGTCAACATAATTTTTTATGATGCTCATGTTATAAGCAATGTATCCGCCATAGCAATTTGTAAGCTGATATTCACCGTCATCAGGATTCAGTACAACATCAAAAGCCGAATTCTCGGAAACATTCAGATAAGAAGCGATGCCATTTCCATATATTCCCTGAAATTTTATGGAAGCATTTTCAGTAATATCAGCATTTACACTTAATAAAAGCCCCCGACCGAAAAGAGAACTTCTTTCTCCCGAAAGATTCCTTACGGAGATCGGATTTATAACTCCTGCTGTCTTTATCTGAACTGCCTTCCAGTCCTTCTTTATATTGGAAGCAACTGCGGGATAATTCTGAGTTACTTCTTCGACTGACAAAGTATCAGGCACGTAGATACTTGTGCTGGGTGATTCGATACTTGCCCTGAATCTCCATCCCGGTTTGAAATCAAGATAATATTTTATAAGAACAGTTCTTAAAGTTACCGCAGTCGGAGGTCCGTCAACATCGACAGTCAAAGGGAGTGTTTCTATATCGCTGAAGTTAGTCCACGTCTGACCTACAATAAAATGGCTTGTCTGACCATAAGCATGGCGGATCCTGAATTTATTATCCGGTCCGTTAAAATCTGTTTCAACTCTTATGAGTGTATTGCCTGCAAGAGTCTTATGCTTAACCTCCAGACCTAACCGGGTTATGTTTGCAGTCATATAAAAAGTCTGCTCATTGTTCTGCTCTTCACCGACAGGAATCTCACTTATGGAAAAACCCGTTCCTCCCTGAAGTCCGTTGAAATCATAAGATCCGTAAACTCTGGCGGACCCATAAAATCTCATGATGAGTTTTTTATTTTTTGATTCCAGTATAAGTCCGCTGCTTTCCGGAGCGTCCTGAGGGTGGATGTCTTTAGATCTCAGCGAATCAAGAGATTTCTTCTTAACTTGCTTCAAAGTATCTTGTTTGATGACTTTTGATTGTCCGCAAACTGATTGAGGTAAAATCTCTAATATTAAGAAAAAGCTCAGGCAAATATATAAAAGTCTCAAAATAAAAATCAGATCAATCTTTATTAATGATTAATGATTAATGATTAATGGAATTAATATTCAAAATCTTTTAAAGAAGAAAGTTCTCAAGTCAAACTGCAATTCATTAAATCATAAAATTTTGCCGGTAACCAATAAATTCATTAATCTGGTTACCGGCATAATATTCTAAAATATGAAAATTATTTGCTTGGTTGAATATTATACATATTCAAACCCAGCTTTTCGGAAAGATATTTAATTACATACTGAGCTTTAACGCTGTTTCCTGCATCATCAAGAGGAGGTGATATCACTCCGATACCGAGCTTACCTGGAGCAATGGCAATTATTCCTCCGCCTACTCCGCTCTTACCGGGTAATCCGGTATCGTAGATCCAGATTCCGGAATCATCATACATTCCTGCAGTTACCATTACGGGCAGGACATGTTCAACAGTATTAGTTGATACTACTGTTTTGTTAGTTATGGGATTAACTCCTCCGTTAGCTAATGTTGCAGCCATGGTTCCAAGATCTTTTGCATTCACATTTATTGCGCAGGCTTTTGTGTAAACATCCGTGGTCTTTACAGGATCAAAATACATTCTGTCATAAGCGAATAACAGCCATGAAAGAGCCTGATTTCTCTGATTGGTGGCAGCTTCGCTTTCATATACCGGCTGATTGACAGTCAGTTGTCTTCCGGCAAAGTCACTGTAAACGCTTATAATGTTGTTCCATTTATCCTCTGCTGTTGCTCCTTTTATCAGACTTGTTGTAGCAAGAGCACCGGGATTGACACAGGGATTCATTTCTTTTCCTTTCTTCCACTCGATTGGCTCAATTGCATTGAACTTCATTCCCGTCGCGTCAACTCCCACTTTTTCCTTTAATGCATCCGCTCCGAGATCTTCTATTACCATAGCCATTGCGAAGACCTTTTCAATTGACTGCATGGACACCATTTCATTGATATCGCCGACTTCAATTACTGTTCCGTCTGCAGTTACAACAGAAATTCCGAATATCTTCGGATTCACTTCTGCCAGTGCCGGAATGTAGTCTGCATTCTTGCCTTCAGTGACATCCTTATATTTATTATATGCTTCATTTACTACCGCTGTTATATTTTCTTTTGTAAGAAGATTATTTTGAGCAAATACTTCTGTGGAAATGAATACAGTACAGATAAAGGCAGCTAATATGAATCTAAAGTTTTTATATAAATTTTCTTTTTTCATTATTAATAATAATTATTTAATAAATTGGTTCTTATTATATTACCACGTAAATATTTTTGAAAAATTATATTTAAATGCAAATCTTACTTCTGATGTTGTTGAATGGAAACTGTCTCCGTAATTATCTCTTCTTCCGAAATTGTATTCCACACCTGCCATTACGTTATTTACAGGATAGTATAGAAGGTTAACGAGACCGTATTGTCCCTGTTTGTATGCATTCTTAGACTGAAGATCTGTATTCTTTATTGTCGTTACGGAATATCCAAAGGAGCTTGAGAAAAGTTTACTCCAGTTTACATCCACAAAGGCAGTTGCTCCCCAAACAGGAAGCGCTTTACCTCTGATAGGCTGTTCAGTAGTATTTCCTTCATAATTTCTTGTTACTGCAACATCCACCGGAGCATCATTCATATAATTTTCCATTCCTTCTCCATACACATACTGTCCTCTGAAAACAGCTTTCTTACCCAGATTGATGTTGGTACTTATTGTTCCTCCCCATCTTATTGCGCTTCCGTTTAGCTGAAAAACAGCTGTATCAGATATATCTCTCCATTTTATACTTCCGACTACACCACCAACCTGGACATATCCAAAGGTTCCTGTATATCTGTAATGCCCTGTTAAATCAGGTAAATTAAATACAGGTTTGACTGTTGAGAGTACTGTTGTAAATTCATTTACAACTCCACCGTCTCCGCTTGCTCCCGGATTTTCAAGTGCAAATGCAAGATTATCCTGTTTAGTCATCAAAGGTGTATATCGTATCTGAATGTTTCTGAAGAATATCATACCCGTGGGTCCCCAGTATTCAAGTGAATTCGGGAAAACATCTCCGTCCATAAAAGTACTGTTGGTCTGTCCTGCAAGAAATTTTCCTATGGAACCCCATGCCTGCCGTAACCTGATAGTTGTCTGACCTGCAT
>CAZLOL010000100.1:0-13132 GCA_964561045.1 uncultured Ignavibacteriaceae bacterium
ACTCAAAGAACTCAAAGAACTCAAAGAACTCAAAGAACTCAAAGAACTCAAAGAACTCAAAGAATTCAAAGAATTCAAAGAATTCAAAGAACTCTATAAAAGTAATCTATACGTCTTCCATTCATTAAGCTCTTCAGCACCCAGTTTTTCATAGAATTTTATAGCATTAATATTCCAGCCGAGGACAACCCATTCCATTCTGCCGCAGTCAGATTTTTCGGCAAGTCTGATCAGCCTTTTAAAAATCAGTTTTCCAACACCTTTATTTCTGTACTTATCTGAAACAAAAATATCCTCAAGGTAAAGTGTTTTTCTTGCCAAAAATGAAGAATAAGTAAAAAAGTAAAATGCATAACCAATCACTTCTTTTTTGGTTTCAGCAACCAGAATTCTGAAAGATGGATTTTTTGAAAATGCTTCTTTCATCAGCCTTTTATTTGCAGACCTGTCCGGCGGATTCAGTTTTTCAAATTCAGCCAGTTCGGAAATGAGTTTTAATATAGCTTTGGAATCAGATCTCCTTGCCTTCCGGATCTTAATATTAATTGTTTTATCCATTTTATGTTTTTCGTTTAAATTAAAATTAATAATGTTTAAATTAATAAAAATCTAAAAAAATGAACTTATTCAATAAATCAAATATACATATCTTTTCAATATTAGTTTTACTTTTGATTTCAAATCCTGTTATTTCGAAACCTATTCTTTATACTACTGATAAATCTAAACTTAAGAATCTTACAAATCTTATGAGTCTTACGAATCCGGCAGATGATTATGAAAAAATGAAATGTTCAAAGAAATTAAAATCTTTTGATAAATCGATCAGCAGCTTGCCTTTGAATGAAATTATTATAGAAGTTGGCAAATCATTTACAGGAACACCCTATGTTGCAGGAACACTTGATGAAAATCCCGCAACAGAGGAAGTTGTGATAATGATTACAGGGCTTGACTGTGTGACATTTGTGGAAAATGCATTGATATTTTCACGACTGATAAAGGAAGGAAAAACAAATTTTGAAGATTACAAAGCTGAACTTGAATTGATCCGCTACAGAGACGGAAAGAATACTGGCTATGCTTCCAGGCTTCATTATTTTTCTGACTGGATCTATGATAATGAACAGAAAGGGATAGTTAAGGATATAACAAAGGAAATGGGCGGAGTGCCTTATGATAAGACAATAGATTTCATGAGTTCTCACCGAAATTCATATAAGCAATTATCTGACAATGATGAATATGTAAGTCAAATGATGGCTATAGAAAATATTATTACAGCCAGGGATATTTATTACATTCCCAAAGAAGATATAGCAAATGTTTACGATAAACTTCAGTCCGGAGATATTATCGGAATTACTTCCAATCTGGATGGACTTGATGTGGCTCATACCGGATATGTTTATAAACAGGACGGGAAAACTTACCTGCTGAATGCATCTTTGAAAAACAAGCAGGTCGAAATTTCTGCAATGGAGCTTCAGGATTATCTAATGGGAAATTCTAAGCAAGGCGGGATTATTGTTGCAAGAGTTCTTGATGTAAAATAGTTTATAGATGTCATTAATCATAATTTGTATTGTTTTTTATCTTATAGGTTCAGTTCCAACCGCATATTTATTAATAAAATACAAATACAAAAAAAATATTATAAATGAAGGAAGCGGAAACGTCGGAGCGAGGAATACGTTTGACATAACCAATTCTAAGCTTGACGGTGCAATAGTTTTAATTGCTGATTTTCTTAAAGGAATGATTCCTGTTCTTTGGTATCTGAACTATTCAGGTTATGATATTCGGATGGTAATTTTTCCGTCTTTGTTTCTTCTGGCTGGGCATAATTTTTCTGTCTGGCTGAAATTTAAAGGAGGAAGGGGACTTGCTACTTCAGCCGGAATAATGGTTGCTGTGAATTTCACTCTTGTTATACTCTGGCTTATTTTTTATTTCATGTTGAACAAGCTTATCAGGAATATACATATATCAACGGTGATAGCTCTGATACTTTTACCTCTATCAATAGTATTCTTACAGGATTTTATTTTAAAGTTTAATAATCCTGTATTAAGGTCTGTTGAAGATCCGTTCAGTTTCTTATTCTCTTTTTGTTCAGCGGTTTGCATAATAATCCTGATGAAGCATGTTTCTCCGATAATGGAGTTAATTCATAAAAAAGCGGATTCGTAAGTTTCGTAAGATTCTTAATATGTATGAGATTGATGAAAACTATTAACTATTAACTATTAACTATTAACTATTAACTATTAACTAATATATCAATGAGTAAAAATCCTAATTTAAACACTGTCGAAGAATTAAATGAAATGGCAAGACAGATCAGAAGAGACATTATAAACATGCTTGTTATTTCCCAGACAGGGCATTCCGGCGCACCACTTGGAATGGCGGACATATTCACAGCTATGTATTTCAATAAGCTGAACATAGACAGCACTGATGTTGATTATCCGGAAAGAGATTACTTCTTTGTTTCTATCGGACATATTGCTCCTGTTTGGTATGCAGCTCTTTCCCGAAGAGGTTTTTTCCCATTAGAAGAAATGAAAACACTACGAAGAATAAACGGAAGATTACAGGGACATCCTGCATCACCTAAAGGACACGGTGCACCCGGAGTTGAAATTGCATCAGGTTCACTCGGACAGGGATTATCAGTTGCTGTAGGCATGGCGCTCGGGCTCCGAATGAATGAAAAAGATAATTATGTATATTGTATAAACGGAGACGGGGAATTACAGGAGGGTCAGATCTGGGAAGCTGTTATGACTGCGGCGCATCATAAAGTTGATAACTTAACAATGATAGTTGACAGAAATCGCTGCCAGATAGATAACCGTACTGAAAATGTAATGAATCTTGAACCTCTTGCTGATAAATTCAAAGCTTTCAACTGGAAAGTATATGATATTGACGGGCATAATATGCAGCAGATACTCGATACTGTGGAAGAAGCGAAACATTTTAAAGGACAGCCTACGGTTATAATAGCGAATACACTTATGGGAAAGGGAGTTTCATTTATGGAAGATAATTATAAATGGCACGGCATACCTCCCACTACTGAGCAGGCGGGAATAGCCTTGAAGGATCTTGTTCCAACTAAGTATAAAGATTTTTTTGATCTTGAAGAAATGGCAGAACTTTAATACAATTACAAATTACAAATTACAAATTAGAATCTTCTGGAATCATAGTTCATATACTAGGACAGACATTCCTTTCTGTTAGCTGAACGACATTTTTCAACATTATCTTCAGACAAGTATGTCTGACATACTGTTTTTCAGAAGTCTCAAATTAATATTTACCAATTTTGTCTAGCGAAAAACGATTAACGAATTGTTATCTATGGTTTAATAACTGAAACAAAGTTTACTGAGTTATTATAAGCGATCACGATATCTGTTAAGTCTGTTAAATTATCACCTGTTTGGTCTGTCGCAATATAACCTGTAATAAAAGCGGATGCATCATTGTATATGGAAATTACGTCAAAAAGATCTATGTTGCCGTTTCTGTCAATATCACCGCTGAATAAGCACCATTTACCTGATTTAAGAACCAGATTATTTCCAAAAGCTGTTGACTGTGCAAAAGTGAAATCGTAATATGTATTTATACCCGGAATAAAAGCTAAAGGCAAAGAACTCCATGTCTCAAGAGCATTCCTGTGAACTAGACGTAAATAATAATTCCCACTGCTTGCATCATTAAAATTTATAATTGCATTTCCGGAATTGTTCAGAAATGCATTTGCAGAATCTAATACATTATACGGTGCAGAGCTGTTCGTTAAATATATTTTCAATGTATCCTGAACCTGCAGAGAATCTGATCTCATGCCTTCAATTCCCGCTGTAATGTTCAATGAAAGATCAGGAATGAATTCAGAAATAAAACTATAGCTGTTTTGATTTGGATTCTGATTGCTGTTCCCTGTAACCCTTAAGAAAAATTCAGAAGATGTAACATTTAGAATCAGACTGTCAACTGATGAGACTATATTCTTAAACAATAGCAGGGTTCCAGATCCGGATAACACTGAAATATCTGTAACTCCGGAATTCAATGAATTCAGTTTTACCTTTAATTCCCCTGAAGTTAATATCTTTAACTTATAGAAATCAGAATCCGAGGTTATGCCTCCGGATTGCAGTGTAACAAAACCTGAATAAGGCTTATTGAATGATATATCATAGGCAAACTCTTTTCTGTCCGGTTCATCCAGCCCTCTGATCAAAGACCTGTTGTCGGATGTTTCCTGAATATGATTTTTATTCGTACGAAGTGTATCAGCAAGCCCTGCCGGAACAAAACCAATACCGGTATATAAAGACTGGCTGCTGAAAGAGACTGCCAGATCCGTTCCCAGTCCGAGATAATTTGAAGTGATCCAGGTGTATTGTATGTTCCGTGGAAGAGAAAGATCCGGATTATCATACGTAGCCAGATCCAGACCTTTGATTGTATCAGTTGTGTTGCCATTGCAGTTTATGTCTTTGTTATAATATGAGGAAGAAACTGCTGATTCATAATTCCCAAAAAGATAAGCTCCTGCAGAGCCGTCAGAAAAGGTAATCCGCATATCCCTCATAGCTTCACTGTTATTGTCAATTGTAAACAGGGGAATTGATGTAACATTGGTGCCGAGATGGGGCGATCCGATCGTTATCACTTTTGCAACCTTGTGGCCGCCTGCAGTGTCCAATGGGTCGATCCACCATTTATGAATCCCAAACTCTCTTCTTTGAAGATACTCCCTTATTGCCAGTCCTCCCATGGAATGTCCAAGCAGTATGACTTTCGAAGCGCCGGTAATTCTAAGAACCGAATCTATTAAAATTCTCAGAGCATAGCCCTGCTTGTATATTGCGGACTGATTGCTTGAAGACTGGCTGCTTCCGGGAGTTGCGCTGCTGTTTAAAATAATTCTCGGATCAGAAACATTCCTGTTCCAGAAGTTATTGAAATTTATTGTATATATGCTTGAAGGAGTTAATGAATTAACAATGTTCCCGTTTACATCAAGATCCGGGATCATAACATCCATAATATAATCAGTCGTGTCGCCTCCCCGCGCATTTAATACTGCGTTCAAAGTATGACTGCTGCTGAGGATCCATTTACTGCTAAGCTGAGTAAGAATGCTGCTCCAGGTCTGATCATCAGAGTTAAGCCCGTGTACAAATATAACAGGATAAGGAGAATTCCCGGTTTGAGAAAAAACGGGATTATGAATTAAAGCAATAAATATAATAACTGAAATTAATCTTTCCATATTGGGTGAGATTTTTAATTTAAATTATGTCAGAAGAATTCAAATATCAATTTAAAACATAAACATCTTATCTAAGGAATAATTGGAATTCGAAATTTGGAATTTGGAATTTCGGATTTGGAATTTGAAAAACGTGGCATCCAATACATAATTTATTTTCCACCAAAAACCTTGCAGAGACGCCTAATTTGTCTGTACTTCATAATTCATAGTAATTCAATGAGAAAAGGGGTTGTACTTATTTTTGGAAAAATTGAATTCCATGGAGTTTTCCCTACCAAACCGGGTTTGGTTAAGGAGCTTTTGAAACTACTAACTACTAACTACTAACTGCATTTATCCCACTCTATTATAATTCTGTTAAAATTACTACTTTATGAAAATTTCAAAACCATAATCAATATGACGAATCCTATATTAATTTTCAAAAATGTTATTTCTTTTATTTCAATTTTTATATTCTGCATAAATGTGCTTTCAGCACAGATGCAAAAAAAGAATACAAGCGGAAATTTAATTTCGGATCCGTTGCAAAAAGTTAGTCCTGCTGAATTGCCATCCGGCGGGCAGTTAAAAACCGGTATTTCCGAAGAACAAATAAATGGTTTCCTTGATGAGAATGGAAATCCTTTGTTTCAAAAAAAAGATTATATGTCAGATGATTCTCTTCAGTCAGATGCAATTCAGCAATATTTATTTACAGGAAGCAGTGAAGGAGATTATTATGGATTCAGTGTTGCCTCTGCCGGTGATGTGAATGCTGACGGATATGATGATATAATAATCGGAGCTTATCTTTATGATGTTGATGGATTTAATTACGGGAGAGCCTATATATATTTCGGAGGAGCTGAATTGAATACAACGGCAGATGTAAGTCTTGCGGGAACAGTTATAAACGGACAATTCGGGAGATTCGCAGCTTCAGCAGGGGATGTAAACAGGGACGGATACTGCGACGTAATTGTAGGCGAAGGTAATGGACTTTATTCTTATATATTTCTCGGCGGAGCTAACATGAATTCTGTTTCTGATTTAACTTTGGTAAGTTCATCACCTGTTTCAACAATTTCAGTATCAGGCGCGGGAGATGTTAATGGAGATGGTTATTCGGATGTGATGTGCGGCAATCTGGATTACAACTCCGGTATGGGAAGAGTTTGTATATATTTCGGAGGAGCAGTTATGAATAGTGGAAGTGATGTATGCATTACCGGAGAAAATATTAATAATAATTTAGGAGTAAAATTAGCGCCGGCCGGAGATGTAAACGGCGACGGTTATTCAGATGTAATAATCGGAGCGCAGGGATACAATACATATACAGGAAGAGCTTATATATTTTACGGGGGAACAAACATGGATAATAATGCAGATGTTTTTCTTACAGGTGAAAATATATTTAACACTTTTGGATTTTCTGTTTCATCAGCCGGAGATGTAAACAAAGACGGATTTTCTGATGTAATAGTCGGAGCATACGGATATAACAGTTATCTCGGCAGAGCATATATTTATTATGGCGGAATGTTAATGAACAATACTGCGGATGTAATTTTTACCGGATATGAGCCATCATCTTTATTAGGCGGATCAGTTTCTTCAGCCGGTGATATAAACGGTGACGGATATTCAGATGTAATGGTCGGAGCAAATGGTTTAAATTCTTACAAAGGCAGAGTGTATGTTTATTACGGAGGGGCAAGTATGAATACGGTTGCGGATAATATCTTTACAGGAAAAGCAGCAGGAGATAATTTCGGATATTTAGTTGCCAATGCAGGAGACGTAAATCACGACGGATATTCTGATATGATAGTCGGGGCATATACTAATGATGATGCAGGCGCAGATGCTGGAAGCGCATATCTCTATACAAATACATTCAGCAATGCAAGTATTCCCATTAATACATTTACCGGTGAGGCTGACAATGACGGATTCGGATATTTGGTTTCAGATGCGGGAGATGTCAACGGTGATGGATATGCTGACGTTCTTAGCTCAGCTTTCAATAATAACAAAGCTTATATTTTTTTAGGCGGAGATAATATGGATAACATACCGGATATAATATTTAACGAAGCTGCGGGTGAAGGATACGGAAGGTCATTTTCATCAGCAGGTGATGTGAATGGAGACGGATATTCAGATGTAATAGTAGGAGCGCCTTTTTACAATAGTAATCAGGGAAAGGCATATATCTATTATGGTGGAACAAATATGAATAATACTGCTGATTTAATTATGACCGGTGAAAATACAGGGGACGAGTTCGGTACGTGTGTATCGTCAGCAGGTAAAATGAACGGAGATATTTACTCGGATGTAATAATTGGCGCTATAGTATATAATTCCAATGCAGGCAGAGCATATATTTATTTCGGTGGAGCAGTTATGAATAATGTTGCTGATGTCATACTAAATGGTGAGTTTACAGGCAACCAATTCGGAGGAGTGATTTCACCGGCAGGGGATGTCAATGGAGACGGATATTCAGATGTAATACTCGGTTCTCCAAATTATAACGGAGTAACAGGAAGAGCATACATTTTTTTTGGCGGAGCTTCAATAAGTACAACTCCGGGTGTAATTTTCGATGGATTGCCTCCTGTAGACAGATTCGGCTGGTCAGTCTCTTCTGCGGGTGATGTAAACGGTGACGGATATTCAGATGTAATAGTAGGAGCCCTTAATTTTAGTAATGTATTCAGAGGATCTGCTTATATTTTTTATGGCGGTGCCGGCATGAATAATGTAGCTGATGTGACTTTGAAGGGAAATGATCTGGATTACTGGTTTGGATATACTGTCTCAGATGCAGGAGATATGAACATAGATGGTTTTACTGACGTGATCGTTTCATCTTATATTAATAATAAAGTTTATATTTATTTAGGCGGTACAGTTATGGACAATATTTCTGATCACATAATTGAAGGACCTTTTGGAAATCCTTATGAATTTCTTGGCAACTCAGTTTCCGGCGCCGGAGATGTAGATGGCGATGGATATGCTGATATTATTGTCGGCTGTGATTATAATAATATTTATATTGGTAAAACGAACGCATATATATTCAGGTATCCGCAGGTTGGAACTGACATTCCGGATGAAAATTTTACCGGCGCTGCTCCGGGGGACCGGTTAGGCTATTCAGTAAGTTCAGCAGGTGATGTGAATGCCGATGGCTTTACTGATGTGATAGCCGGCGCGCCAAATAACGATGCAGGCGGATCAGATGCAGGAAGAGCTTACATCTATTTCGGTGGACAGCCAATGGATTATATTGCGGATGTTGTATTGACCGGCGCAGCTGCGGGTGATAATTTTGGAGTTTCAGTTTCATCTGCAGGCGATTTAAATGCAGATGGATATTCAGATGTGGTTGTCGGGGCAAACTTAAACGATGCAGGAGGACTTAATGCAGGAAGAGTTTATGTTTATTATGGCGGAGCTTCGATGAATAATGTTGCTGATGTAATAATGACAGGTGCAACAGCCGGCGACGAGTTTGGATTTTCTGTTTCTTCCGGAAATTTTAACGGGTATATTATCAGCGATATCTGGAGTGATATAATTGTCGGTGCTTACAAATATGATGAAGGAGCGTTCACTGATGCGGGAAGAGCATATGTTTATTTTGGCGCACCGGTTATGGATAATAATGCTGATGTAGTTATGGTTGGAATTGCAGCAGGAGACGGATTGGGTATTTGTGTATCTTCTGCGGGAGATGTGAATACGGATGGTTACACCGATATTGTTGTTGGTGCCTGCTTTAATGATGCAGGAGGAACGGATGCAGGGAGAGCTTATATTTATTACGGAGGATTCGGCATAAGCTCAGTTCCTTCTTTATCGTTAACGGGTTCTACTGCAGGTGAGCAATTAGGTGTATCGGTTGCATCTGCCGGAGATGTCAATGGAGACGGTTATATCGATGTAATTACTGGATCTCCGAGTAATACTGCAGCGGGCTTTAATGCCGGAAGAGCATATATATACTTTGGCGGCGCTTTAATGAATAATAGTCCTGATATAACATTGACAGGTATTGCTGCGCAAAATTACTTCGGTAATTCCGTTTCATCGGCAGGAGATTTAAATCAGGACGGTTATAGCGATATAATAATCGGTGCAGCATACGGTACTATAACGGATCATCTTAAAGGAAAAGCCTATGTTTACTATGGCGGTGCTTTTATGGATAATAATGCAGATATAATTTTGACGGGAGAGAATACTAATGACCTGTTCGGTGGATGTGTGGCAAATGCTGGTGATGTCAACGGTGACGGTCAGACAGATGTTCTTGCGGGGGCATTTTTGAATGATGCAGGTGGAACGGACGCAGGAAAGGCTTATGTCTTTACATCTTCTTCTCCTCTTGAACAATGTGTATTAACTTTACAAGCCCTTCCTGAAGGATTTTATGATCCTGCAACAAAAACTCTGAATTCTTCAGATACGATTACGGTGAAATTGCATAGTTCTGTTTTCCCATTTAATTTAATTGATCAGGCAAAAGGTGTTATAAATAAAAATACTTTCTATGGAAAATTTTTCTTCAGAAGTGCGCCGACAGGTAATTATTATCTGGATATAAGACACAGAAATTGTGTTGAGACCTGGAGTTCCTCTCCGGTGATGCTGGTAAGAAATACAAACAATGTTTACGATTTATCTTCATCAGTTTCTAAATCATATGGCAGCAATATTCAGCAGGTAGATGCGTCACCATTAAGATTCGGGATCTTTAGCGGAGATGTGGATCAGAATGGCACAGTAAATCTCACAGATGTTTTGACCGTCTTTAATCAGTCCATTATTTTTGCTACAGGATACAAAGTTACAGATCTGACCGGAAACTATATTACTGATCTTAATGATGTGATTTTTGCTTTTAATAATTCAATCGGGTTTGTTGTAAAAGTAACTCCATGATCAGTTAATATGATTGAAACAGAAAGACTTATATTAAGACCATTGACTTATGATCAGCTCTTAAAGTATGCCAGAGAAGATAATTCCCTGGAACTGGAATTTTGTCTGAACGAAAATTCAAGAAAAATTTCTCCGGAGCTAAAAGAAGCACTTGAGCAGACTATAATACCTGAAGTTGCCAATACTTTTAAGAATTATTTATTCTCGACACTTTGGTCAATAATTTCAAAAACCGATAACAAACTGGTAGGTGATTTATGTTTTTTTGGAGAACCTGATTCAGATGGAGAGATAAAAATCGGTTATGGTACTTTTGAAGAATTCAGGAACAGAGGATTTATGACAGAAGCAATAAAAGGTATTATTAAATGGACTGAAACACAGCCAAATGTATTTTCAATAGCTGCATCTATTGATAAAGACAACAATGCTTCTTTTAAAATTCTGGAAAAGAATTATTTTAAAAAAATTAGCGAAACAGAAAAAATGTACTATTGGAAACTTTATGTTAAAAAATGTCCTGCAATATAATTGGCAAATTGCGGATTCTGATAATTTTACCGCCATAGTGAATGGTAAAAAGAAAGAGTTTAACTGACCCGGAGCTTTTGTCGTTAGTGACCAAAAAATTTGCATTTAGTATTTACAATTTACAATCTTAGAATAATGTGATGCAATTTTTTGGAATATCCAACAACGGCGACAATGATTTTTTTTGCTGTAGGTGAGGTATGTACTTGACTTATTTTTTAATATACTTAGGTGTTGTTGTTTACTGCCCGGAGCAATATTTTATAAATATCTTTTTGTTTAAATCAATAAAGTCAAAATCAACATTGAAGAATTTGTCAATATTTATTCTTTCATCATCAAAAAGGTATTTAGTGTAAAGTCTGTATTTAAAATACTCAAAAGAAGTGGAAGCAGTATTATTTTTACCTTCACAAATTTCAGCTAGTCCTCTTTTTTCATCATATGAACTCTCATTTGCTATATATTCACAATAACCTTCATTCTTCCATGAAGGAAGAAATTTATATTTTAAAAAGCCAAGTTTCTCTGATATCAGACTATGCATGCTTTCATGAGAAATTACACTGCTAAGTGTTCTAACATTATTTTCAATTTCATTCTTTTCTGCTGTGTTTGCCGACGTATTAGGTTTTGAAATAAAAACATCATGGCTAATTGGATAATTTGCGCCAAAACCTTTTCTAGACAATGGAACAAAGAAAGTATATTCATAGAATCCACTGCAAAGATAAATTTTCTGATTTATTCCGTTGTCAAATAATTCAGATTTTTCCATAAGTTCTACTGATTTATCTATAATTGAAATCAAATCCTGCTGACTGATTTCTCCGGAATGATAGTAAACTGTGAATATTTTGTATTTAAACTTATTGGAAAACATAACTTGCGGACAAAACATCAAAAAGAAGTAACTTGCCAAAATTACCAAAAGGAATATTATTGTTAACTTAATTGATTTCATAAATGAGCAGTCTTAAATTCCGTCACTATTGGTGATCGAAAAATTTTATGGAAGTTCTTTTAAAAAAAGATAAATCACAATTCAAACTTTCGGACACCAAGATCAGAAAACACCGGCAGAAGAGGTTTGGATCAGTTTGAGTTTCAGTTTTGTCATTTTTGCTGCCATAGTTTTTGCTATATCCACCAAAGGCACAACTAAAATTCAAGAATTTGTCGTTGTTGACCAAAAATTTGCATTAAGTATTTGCAATCTTAAAATATTGAGATGCAAATATTTGGAATCCCCAATGACGGCGGTAAAAAAGTCTGAACCGCAGATTACACGGAATAAATGATTTCACAGATTTTATTTTACCGGGGATCTTCCTGTAACATATTTGCAACAAGCGGAGACGGTTAAACTTTTATTCCAAATTCCAAATTATAAATTCCAAATTCCAAATTAATCACTTACTTCTCAATATCTTTTAAAATTATATATCATTATTTTATAAAAAATAATAAATATATATTCATTGGATAATAACAATCACCATTATACAGAGGAATTAGGCGGGGAAATTCTCATTATAGGCGGAGCTGAAGATAAACTAAATGAGAGGCATATTTTAAGAAGATTCGTAGAACTATGCGGAGGTAAGGATGCGTCAATACTGATCGTTCCTGTTCCATCAGATTTTCCTGTTGTAACAGCAACATTATATAAAAGCATTTTCGGGAATATGGGAATTAAAAAAGTGTCTGTTCTGGAAGCCACTTCCAGACTTGAGATACTCAAAGTAGATGAGAAGGAAGTACTTGAAGGAATGACAGGAGTGTTTTTAACAGGAGGAGATCAGATGAGACTAAGTTCAATTCTTGGAGGAACGAAATTTCTAATCGCTTTAAAAAAAGCATTAAGAAACGGAGTAACATTAGGCGGCTCAAGTGCAGGCGCAGCAAGTATGAGCTCAACCATGATCGTAAGAGGTGAGCCTACTGTTCAGCCGCTTAAAGATTCAATCCGGCTTTGTCCCGGTCTTGGAATATTAAAAAACATAATCATTGATCAGCATTTTACTCAGCGAGCCAGATTAAGCAGGCTTATCACAGCAGTATCATATAATCCGAATAATCTTGGAATAGGAATAGATGAAAATACGGCAATCCATATTATGAAAAACGGAGTGCTCGAAGTTATAGGAGCAGGAACAGTTACAATAATAGACGGATCTAATATCAGTTATAATACAATAGCAGAAGTTCATGAATCTGAACCATTCTCCGTTATGGGTTTGAATGTAAATATACTGAGCAGTTCTGTGAGATATGATCTGTATAACAGGAAACAATTGTCAGTGGCAGGGGATTATCTGCAGATATAGTTAATCGTTATTTGTTAAT
>CAZLOL010000101.1:0-2044 GCA_964561045.1 uncultured Ignavibacteriaceae bacterium
TTAAAAAATTTTCTTACCATTTTGAGTAGAATTTAACTTGTAAGTGACTAATACCTAATACTAATTGCTGACAGCCAGCTGACCGCATGCAGCATTAATGTCAACTCCGCTGCTGTTTCTAAGATTGACAACCACTTTCCTGCTTTTTAGTCTGGCAATAAAATCAAATAATTTATTATTTGAAAGTAAGTTATTAATATCTTTTTTTACATTAAATGATTCAAGAGGTTTTGCAAGATCAAATCCGATAGGATGAAATGGAATTATGTTAATATTAGAAGGAACCATCTTTGAAATTTTTTCAAGCCTGTTAACATCATTGTCGGTATCATTTAGACCCTCAAAAAAAATGTACTCGTAAGTTATTTTATTTCTCGTCTTTTGATAAAAATAGCTTAACTCTTTGTAAAGGTCAGGAAGCCTGTTTTTTGCAGATGTTGGAATCAGCGATTCTCTAAGGCCGTTATCAGTGGAATGAAGTGACAAAGCAAGCTTAACATTTTTCAGGGATTTGTTTTCCTCTTTTAAAATATCATCTGCAAATTTAATTAACTTACCTTTAAAACCCACAGTAGAAACAGTAATTCTTTTAGATGATAAGTTCATCCCTTCTTTATGTGTAATCATTTTCAATGAATTGAGCATGTTGTCATAATTCAGGAACGGCTCTCCCATTCCCATATACACGATATTTGTTGGTATTATCCCTGTATTTCTTTTTATTTCATAAATCTGAGATATTATCCCGCTGACATCCAGATTTTTCCGGAATCCCATTTTTCCGGTAGCGCAGAATTTACATCCGACATTGCAGCCCACCTGTGTTGAAATGCAGATCGTTTCCCTTTCATTTTCAGAAATCAAAACTGTTTCGATAAAATATTTTTCTTTATGTGAACTGTTCTCAAACAAAAACTTCTTAGTGCTGAATTTCTGAGAATCGGATACTTTTATAGTTTTCAGTAAAGGCATGTAGAAAATATTTTGAAGCTTCTCTTTTAATACAACAGGAACAGAGGAGATATCATTTATGGAAGCTGCATTAGATTTATGAAGAGAATTGAATATCTGTTTTGCACGATAACGCGGCTCATTAAGCACAATGATCTCATTTTCCAGCTCTTCAACAGACAAGCTTAAAATATTCTTTTTTGACATCTGATGTTTATATTTTCAGTATAATATACTAAATGTGATTTTGAAAAATAATTGATAAGAAAATAAAGAATGTAAACCATGGAAGCTGTTTCCCCGGTTTTTTTAAATAAGGAATATTTTCTAAAAATGCTTTCCTCAAATAATATCAATGTAAACCGTAATTTTAGAATGAAAGCCAAAATTTACGGAAATATTCAATTGTAATTTTGTTTATTGATATTCAATTTTGATTGATGTAATTTTTGCACAATGAATAATAAAAATTTCCTCTCAAACCCTCACAGCTTTTAATGAACCCTATAATAATTCAAAATAAATCAAAAGCAGATGATATTGTTTTGATAGAAGAAGCTCTTTCCGGCAGGCAGGCTTCATATGAAAAGCTGATGAATAAATATTACCAGCTGATCTATAATCTTGTTTACAAAATGATATCAAAGAAAGAAGATGTGGAAGATCTTACACAGGAAGCTTTTATTAAAGCATTCAATTCCCTTCAGAATTTTGACAAACAGTTTGCTTTTTCCACATGGCTTTTCAAGATCGCGACTAATAATGCCATAGATTATTTAAGGAAAAAGAAACTATCTACTTTTTCTATAGATAAAGATATAGAAGCGGACGACAGTGATTTTAAATTTGAGATTCCGGATCATGAGAATAAGCCGGATAAGCACATTGTTGATGACCAGCTGAAGCATATACTTAATGAAGCAATTGATTCTCTCCCGAAAAAATACAAAGAGGTAATTGAATTAAGGCATAAAGAGGAGAAAGAATATGAAGAGATAGCCAAGGAACTAAAACTTCCTCTTGGAACAGTCAAAGCTCATATATTCAGGGGAAGAGAACTTTTAAACAAGTATCTTAAAGACAGGATCAAACA
>CAZLOL010000101.1:2144-7555 GCA_964561045.1 uncultured Ignavibacteriaceae bacterium
TAACTACTAACTATTAACTACTAACTGAACACCGATGAGAGATGAAACGCCATTAATGCGTCAATACAGAAAGATAAAGGAAAAATATCCCGATACGATATTACTTTTCAGAATGGGAGATTTTTTTGAAACATTTGAAGAAGATGCAATTACTTCATCAAAGGTACTCGGAATCACACTTACCAAACGCTCAAACGGAGCAGCATCAGATGTCCCTCTTGCAGGATTCCCGCATCATGCTCTTGATAATTACCTGCCTAAATTAGTAAAAGCAGGATACAGGGTTGCGGTTTGTGAACAATTAGAAGATCCTAAATATGCAAAAGGTATTGTAAAGCGAGATGTAATTGAAGTGGTGACTCCGGGTGCAAACTTTTCTGAAAAACTACTTGATCACAAATCCAATAATTTTCTGGCAGCAGTTTATATAAAGGATAATATATGCGGTTTTTCTTTCTGTGATGTTTCGACAGGAGAGTTTGCAGCATCCGAGATCCTGCTGAAAAATCTTCCGGAACAGATTGATATAATCAATCCTTCGGAAATTCTTATTTCAAAGAGAGAAAAAGAAAAAGTATATAAAGCGCTGGATTATAATCCTGATGCTTCATTTAATGAACAGAAGAATAAATTCTTTTTTACAAAAGTTGATGACTGGGTCTTCAATCTTGATTATGCAAAGGAAGTTCTTACAAATCATTTCGGTACACAGTCATTAAAAGGATTCGGCATAGAAGATATGCGTGAAGGCATCATAGCTGCAGGATGCATTATGAATTATCTAAATGAAACACAGAAGAACAATCTTCCGCACGTTAAAAAGATATATAACTATGATTATACAGATTATATAATTCTTGATCCGTCTACTAAAAGAAATCTTGAGATTACTTCATCCATGAATGAAGGAAGCCGTGAAGGCTCGCTGATTTCCATACTTGACAGAACACAGACTGCAATGGGAGGAAGACTTTTAAAAAAATGGATCTCGAGACCTTTAAAGAAAGAGGTGCAGATCAGAAAGCGGCTCGATGCAGTAAAAGATTTTTTTGACAATAAAAATGAAAGAAAAAAAATATCCGAAGATCATAAATCCGTTGCCGACCTGGAACGGCTGCTTTCAAAAGTATCTACGGGCAGGGCTGTGGCAAGGGATATTATTCAGCTGAAAATTTCTTTAAAAAAAATTTCCGAGATAAAATTAAAGCTTGAAAAATTTTCATCTCCATCCATTCAGGCTTTAAAAAATAATTTAGTGGAAACCAATGATCTGATTTTAAAAATTGAAAAGTGCATAAATGAAAATTTTATAAGCGGTATTGATAATTACGGAGTAATAAATAAAGGATACGATAAAGAGCTGGATGAAATAAAAGACATACTTATCAACGGCAAGACATGGATGGAGAATTTCCAGAGCAAGGAAAGAGCTCGTACCGGGATCAACTCGCTTAAAGTTGATTTCAATAAGGTCTTCGGATATTACATAGAGATAACAAAAGCCAATCTTGAAAAAGCACCTTCAGATTACATCCGGAAGCAGACACTTGTGAATGCTGAAAGATATATTACCGAAGAACTGAAAGTTTATGAAGATAAGATCCTGAACGCAGAAGAGAAGATCAGTTCTCTCGAAAATAAAATTTTCCTTGAACTAAGAAATACGATCCTTGAATTCACCGATCCCATTCAAAAGAATGCCCTGCTGATTGCTACATTAGATTCTCTGATCAGCTTTGCAGAAGTTTCGGAAGTCTATAAATATGTGATGCCTGAAATTTCGGAATCATCTAAGCTGGAAATCAAAGAGGGTCGTCATCCTGTGATAGAGCGCTTACTGCCTCCCGGAGAAAAATATATAGCAAACGATACATCAATAGATACTGACAATAATCAGATACTTATTATTACCGGTCCGAACATGAGCGGTAAGTCAAGTTATCTAAGACAAACAGGACTGATAGTTTTGCTGGCGCAGATCGGATGTTTTGTTCCAGCCAGAAGCGCAGCAATCGGTATCGTTGACAAGATATTCACGCGTGTAGGCGCTTCGGATAATATTTCAAAAGGAGAAAGCACTTTTCTTGTAGAGATGCATGAAGCTGCGAATATATTAAATAATGCAACGGAAAAAAGTCTGATACTTCTTGATGAGATAGGCAGAGGGACAAGCACTTACGATGGAATCTCGATTGCCTGGGCTATGACAGAATACCTTCACGAAAATCCCAATGTAAAAGCTAAAACTTTGTTTGCAACACATTATCATGAGCTCAATGCTTTGGCTGATCTTTATAAGCGAATAAAGAATTTCAGGGTTGAAGTAAGAGAGTTTAATGATAAGGTTATCTTTCTCAGAAAAATCACTGAAGGAACAGCCGATCACAGTTACGGGATACAGGTTGCACAGATGGCAGGTCTTCCTGTTTCGGTGACTAACCGCGCAAAGGAAATTCTGCGCTCGCTCGAAGACAAGGAATATAAAAGAAAGAACAAAGATGATTTTCAGATCAGCATGTTTGAATCTGCCGTAACGGAATTCAGAGATGAAGCTTTGAGAAAGCTGATTGATGAGGTGGATATAAATAATATTACTCCTATGGAAGCAATGAATATTCTTAAAAGGATGAAGGATGATTTAAATTGATTATATAATTTCTACAGGGCTGATAAATTTAAATATATCAGTATATTATCATTCACTTAAACTGAAATTACCAGAATACCATTCTTTAAAGATTCATCATACAATGTGAATTGTTTTGCAGCTGCCTGCCTTTAATGATTCATTTCAGAATATCAAAAATATTGTTTTTATAAAACGAATTATCTGAATATTATTAAAGTCTTTCATAATTCTCCCATAAAGTTTATTTTTACAAAAATATTTTCCCATGCTTTTAAAATCTTTTTTCAAAAAATCTCTTGTCCCGATGAGCCTTATAGGATCTGTAGGAGCTTTTATCGGAGATGTGCTGAAGCCGTTTGCCGACTTTGGCTGGATATTCCTTTTAGTTTCACTTTCAGGAGCAGTAATATTAGGACTAATGCTGCTTCACTTTAAAAAAAAGGAAGGCAATATTTTACACAGGGAGAAGTGGGTTGCAGGATTTTTATTTTGTTCGATCTTTGCCGTAATGTGGGCAATTTATATTCCAATTTCCAAAGCAGGACCCGCGCAGGGATATCTTGCAGATAATATAGATGCCATTTCAAGACTGCAGACGGATGTTTTGAAAATAGGGGAAGACGTAACCGAGATCAAAGGCGATGTTAAGAAGATTGATTCGAAGATGGATAATCTTACGGCAAAAATTACACAGGTCGATCTCAATGGCGGTATAATAAGTGATCCGAGGACACCTCAGGAATGGTACAGCAATGCTGTGTTATATAAATTAAAAGGAATGAACGAAGATGCAATAAGATCATTTGAGAAATTCTTTAATTTTAATATTATTTATATAGATCCTTACCTGCAGTATATTGAGGTAACTAAGAATGTTAAAGGAACAGAATACCTGAATGATTTTTTCACAAGACTCTCTGAAAAATATACCGGCAACCAGATTGTAAGGCTCATGAAAGCAAAGATCATTGATGACAGAAATACACGTGTAAAGGAATATGAAAAAATTTATGCCGAAGGTGATCCGAGCGCGCCATTGCTGTATATGCTGATTACGGAATATTCATATGCAAATCTTCCGCAGGCATCCATGCTGGACAGATCCAAGGAAGTGGTTTATTTGGATGCTCTGGCAGAGCTTCCGGTGAACAAACAACTGAAAGAGTATTTTGTAAGCGCTGATATGCTAACCGAAGCTCAGAAAATTATTCAGACTGAAAACAATCTGAATAAAACCGGTCCGTTAGGTGATATGATAAAAAATCCCGTTCAGGTACAGATGTATTCACTCGGTACGGGAGAGTATTCAATTGTATTTATAAGCACTGATTATCTTGCAACTAATATATTATACAGGATTGACGGTAAAGGTGAATTTACTGATACGGGTGAGAACAAAGCCTTTGGCATGCAGACTTCTCAAAGACAGCCTAAAACCGACATTCAGATGAAATTGCCTAAAGGTGAGCATAAAGTGGAAGTAAAATATATTGTTAAGTCCGGTGAAGAAAGCAAGATATATGAATATAAAGTTAAGGCAGATTAAAATATTTTTAATTGTAAATTTTAAATATTTGGCATAAAAAATAAAAAATATAATTAAAATCAGTCAGTTATATAAATATTTAATCTAAAAAAATAATGAAAACCGAACTTCCAAAAACACTACACGAACTCAGGCAGAAATACGGACCAATTCCGAATTTCAGTTCATACTATAAAAAAAATCTGTCTACTCTGAACCGTCTTGCATTATGGATTACGGATAATGTCGGAAGCATGGGTTTCTTTATGATCATTTTTATCTGGACAGTCTTATGGCTGAGCTGGAACACGCTTGCTCCTGCGGAATTAAGATTTGATCCTTTCCCCGGATTTGTACTCTGGCTGTTCATTTCAAACGTAATACAGATCTTTCTGATGCCTTTGCTGATGATAGGACAGAATATGCAGTCTGAGCACGCTGATGCTCGTGCACAAATGGACTTTGAGGTCAATAAAAAATCCGAGGCAGAGATTGAAACTATTCTTGAACATCTTGAAAATCAGAATAATTTAATTCTTGAAATACTGCAAAAATTAGAGAATAAGAAAACCGAATAAGAACTACTTCTTTTTCTTTGCAGACACAATATCTCCTGAAGAGGCATCCACACGTATCTGTGCCTTTCCTGATTTCAGGAACACCCAGAAATTATATTCCCAGTTATTTTTATTCTTTAAGTATTTCCACTTTAATGTTTTCTGGCCGGAATGTAATTCAGCTTTCTTTCTCGCTTCGGCAAAAGAAATTAAATCTTTATCCGGTTTTATTTCGTAATCGAAAGGTCCTTCACTTGCATCAATACTTAAAAGTGTATTATCAGATGAAGAAATTTCTATCACAATTGTTCCTCTGTCTTTTGTAATTGCATTAACTTTCCATACCGGAATATCCTTCCTGAATTTTTTTTCTGCTTTAATAATGTCACATTCCAGGAGTTTTGACGTATAGTCAATGGCATCGGAAATTGTAAAAAGATTTGAAGTATTTGTATCAAGAAAATTATGAGCGGTTTGACTATATTTATTATGAACGATATTACCTTCGGTTTTAAAACTAAGAATCAGTATAAAAAGAACCGGCATAATTACTTTTTCGTTAAGCATGATATTCTCCTTTTATTAATAAGTTTCCTTTTTAATTTAAAAATTTCCGAACAAAAAATAAAACCCATTAATTTATGAGCGATCTACAATCAAAACTTGATCAGGTTAAAGCAAATGAGACCTGGCTGGAAAA
>CAZLOL010000101.1:7655-13013 GCA_964561045.1 uncultured Ignavibacteriaceae bacterium
GAAAGAGAAAACATACTCCGCGATTAATTATTTTATATACATGGTTATTTTTATAAAGCATTATATAGGAACACTCTATTTTAAATTTAAAATTTTTATTTTTAACTCGTAACTCGTAACTCGTAACTCAAAACTCATAACTCTAAACTTTTAAATATCATGGCATTAATAGACGTAGTACAATTCTTTGATGAGACCGGGAAAACAATGGTCCATCGCGAACCTCAGGACGGTTCATCTTCATACAGACTGGGAACGCAGCTGATAGTTCAGGATTCACAGGCTGCAATTTTCTACAGGGACGGAAAAGCGCTGGATCTTTTTCAGGCGGGAAGACACACTCTTACAACAGAAAATATTCCGCTTCTTACAAAACTGATAAGTTTGCCATTCGGAGGAACATCTCCATTCCAGTCACAAATCTATTTTATTTCTCTTAAGAAATTCATTGATCTTAAATGGGGGACAAAATCTCCGATTAATTTCAAGGATTCAGAGCTGACCTATGTACAGCTCAGAGCATCCGGAAAATTTTCAATAAGAATAAAGGATCCGAGACAATTCATGATGGAACTTGTTTCCACACAGGGACTCTATACTACAAATGAGATAGAGGATTATCTGAGAGATGCAATTGTATCAAGACTTAATTCCGTACTTGGAAAGAATTTAAAAACAGTATTCGAACTCGGACAGCATTACGCACAGATTGAAACAGGTGTCAAAGCGGAAGTAGCTGATTTCTTCAATGCAATGGGAATTGAATTAACAGATCTGATCATTGTCGGAATCGTTCCGCCGGAAGAAGTTCAGGAAAAGATAAACGAAAGAAGCTCAATGGGAGCAGTCGGAAATCTGGACAATTATCTGAAATTCAAAACTGCAGGCGCAATAGAGAAAGCAGCTGAAAATGAAGGAGGCGGACTTGGAGCTGCAGGGGTCGGACTTGGCGCAGGTATGACAATGGCTAACATGATGGGTCAGCAGATGTCGAATGCAGGTCAGGGAGGACAGCAGCAGACAAAGATATCAGCGGATGAGATAATGTCTACGATTGAAAAACTCGGTAAGATGAAGGAAAACGGACTCATAACCCAGGAAGAGTTTGATGCGAAGAAAAAAGATCTGCTGACTAAACTATGACTTTGATGATGCTTGTTGTATTTAGGAAATTATATTAAGTGTTAAAATTTTTTTTTCCCGAAATAAAATTATGTTTTTCTGTTTATTCATTTATTCATATGACTGAAGAAATTATTTCCGGTACCATTGTATGTCCGCAGTGCGGCGGTGAGAACAAGATGCCGACGGATGAGAAGTTCACTGAATGCGAATTCTGCGGATCGGTAATATACATTGACAAACGCAAGGTTGTAAATCACTATGTTGTAAATTCAAATTTTACCAAAGAGCAGGCTGAGGGAAATCTCAGAAGATGGATGGCAAGTAATTTTCACGTTAAAGATCTGGACAAGCTTGCTCAGATTTCTCAGGTAAGCTTTTATTATTTCCCTTTATGGTATTTTAAAACAAAGGATGCATCCGGTGATAAAATTCATCTGCAGCCGGCTCATTCAACTCCGATCTCGGAAATCAAGAACATACAGATACCGGCGGGAAATCTTAAAACATTTAATAAGAAAGAATTCAACATAAATGACTTTGTAAAACCTGATGTTCTCTACGGATCTGCTAAAAGCTGGCTTTCACAGTCAGGGGTGAATGATGAATCAATAGCTGAATCATTCCTTGTTCACGTTCCTTTCTATCAGTTCTACTACAATTACAAAGGTCAGCAGTATTCTGCTCTGGTAGAAGCATCTTCAGGAAAAGTCTATGCAAATATCTGGCCTGCAAAAAGCGAGATGCCATTCAGAATTTTATTCGGAGCGGCGATTCTTTTATTTTTTTTGGCGAGCCTGACATCTTATGCAATCGCTTATCTTATTTTCCAGGACATAGAGCTTAGTTTAATGGGCGCAGAAGGGATCAAGCTGGTATTGTATTTTATTGCGGCGATACCTCTGGTAATGGCGGCGTATTATGTTGCGAAAAAAGTATGACCGGAATATTCAGAACTATTGGTATCAGAAAATTTATCCGTATCCGGTGTCTGTAATATGACATTAAATATCGTTTTGATAATCAGAAAAATGCTCCGGTATTTATATATCTGATTAAAAAAATAAATGAAAATTTTAAAAAATAATTTAAATGTCCGAACCAACGACTCAGCAGCAGACTGCCGAACAGGCAATTAAGTTTAAAAAAGAGAAAGTCATTAAAGGCATTACCTGTCCTTCATGCAGCGGTGAGCTTGACATAAAGGAAGGTCAGAGATCCTTCAACTGTAAATACTGCGGCACTTTGCTTGTTGCAAAAGGGGAATCCGGAACACTGAAATACTATGTTCCAAGGAAGCTGAAAAAAGAGGATGCCATAGAAAAAGCTTTTAACTGGCTTGACAAGGGAATGGCAAAGGCGAAAGGGTTACGCGCAAACGCTAAGGTTGAAGATGCTTTTCTTGTATTCATTCCTTACTGGAGAGTGAAAGCTGATGTGGTGGGATGGATCTTCGGGCAGGAAAAAAGAACCAGCACTTCAAACGGAAGAACGACTACTTATTATGTTGATGTTGAAAGAAAGATTCAGAATACTTTTGACAGAACATATTCAGCATGTGATGTTGCGGAACTCGGAGTGAAAAAGATCAACCTTACAGGTGATACCATTCTTCCTGTTGATTTCGAATCACTTCAGCGTGAAGGAATGATGTTTAACATTATAGCTTCTGAAAAAGAAGCATTTGACTATGCAAAAAATAATTTTTCCGCCGAGGCAAGAAACGCAATAAATTTATATAACGTGTCTTTTGAACATTATGATCTTGTCAGGGAAAGTATTGGTATTGTCTATTATCCTCTTTGGGTGATAAGATACAGCTTTGAGAACAGGACATATCAGGTAGTAGTGGACGGTGAAGACGGCACTATCTGTTACGGCAAAGCTCCGGGAAATAATTTATACCGGGCCATAATGGGAATACTCGGAACCGGCGCAGGCATGTTTTTGACGACTTTCTTCGGACTATTCCTGTTATTTGAGGTTGATGAGAAGTTTCCTTTCATTGCGTTTATTATTTCATTTGGTCTCGGATGTTTTCTGATAAGCAGAGGGTATAAGAAATTCAGGTATGGAGGCGAGCTGGTTGAGGGAACAGGTCTTGATGAAAAAGAAGAAATGTCAATTTCAAAAAAAACACAGGAACTTACCAGATCAGAAGGATTCGGAATTGCAAAGAATGTTGCAGCGTCTGTTGTGATCGGAAGCGTTATAAGTTCTCTGCTTAATTCGAGAAGATAAAACTCAATTTCAAATTACAAAATACAAATTACAAATTACAAATTACAAAATACAAATTACAAATTTCAAATTACAAATTACAAATTACAAATTACAAATTACAAATTACAAATACCGGTTTGCGTGTTACGAATTTTTGATATCAATACTTAAAACACAATACACAATACACAATACACAATACTAAATAAAATATGTCTGATTTTATCTTAGAAGCCGTCAAATGCAAAAAATGTGACAGCGGGCTTATGGTGGAAGTGAACGACAACATTGTTTACTGTTCGAGCTGCGGCAGTGGTTTTGAGATCACAAACGGAGAGCTGACTCCTATAGAAATTAATTTCGCAGCTGCTGCAATAAGAAGCGAAGGTGAAATGATCTATAAGCCATTTTGGCTGGTCAAGTCACATATTAATATTGCCGAACGAAAAGCTTCAGGTAATTTTCTTAAAAATATTTTCGGAGGCAGCAATGATAATACATCCGGTAATATTACTTTTTATATACCCGCATTTTACTGCTCAATAGAAGCAATGAAAAATCTTGCAACACAGTTCACTATAAGAAATCCTGTAGCATCGCCGCAGAAATACAATACAAAACTCGTAGGTTTTGCTTACGGGAAGGAAGATGCAAAGAAACTGGCTGAATTTATTTTGATATCTATGGAAGCGGAAAAAAGCGATACAATGAAGAGCTTTAACTATGATCTGAAATTTGAGAATATGGAAATTCTTGGAATTCCTTTTTACAAAACCGGAAACGGTAAGCTGAAGGATGCTGTGCTTGGAATAGAGCTGTGATGTTTGCGTTGAATTTACATCAATTTATTTCGGTCTCTTTCTTGGAATGGATAAACTCTTCCAGTTACTGCTCTCAAGATGTTTGGAAATATAGACGATCTGACCGATATGATATGCATAATGTGTAAGCTGCCTGTTGATTGCCTGTATAACCGTATGAGGTTCATTTCTGATTTTTACCTCCTTTAAGAGATCTTTATCAGTTAGAGAATCCATAGTTTTAAATAAACGTTTCCAGCCTTTTTCCCATCGGGAAATTACATCATCTTTATCCGTATAGAATATTCTTTCAAATTCTTCATCACGTTTTCTGTTTTTCTTTTCACCGTCTGTTGTAAGAAAATCAGTCCACCGCGAGATCATATTCCCGCTTAAATGCCGAACGATTATGGCTATGCTGTTTGATTCTTCATCAGGCGACCAGAAAAAATCTTCATCTTTTATCTGATTAAAAGATTTATCTCCGAGATCTTTAAGCTTCCTGAATTCATGTATTGAATTTTCGAGATAATGTTTTCCTAAATTTTCATTCATATGATTATAATTTAAATTACTTCTCTGAAACGATCTTATTTTTGATTCTTTGTTCAGCGCTTTCGTATTTTCCCTTTGCAGGAAAGAGCTGACCTGCTTTCCCCATTCCATAGACAGGCATATTAACGTAAACATTTTCATAGTTTCCATCTCTTATAAGATAGGTCTCGTGCCATATTCCTATGTCACCATTTTGCGCTATCTTTTTATTGAATTCTCTCCACGCAGGCAGGTGTGCGGCATTTTTATTTTTTGCATAAGCATCAAGATGTTCGAACGATCTCCAGTATTGAATCATTACAGGCGGTATTCCTCCGAAATTCTGAAATCCAAGGAGTCCAAGTTCAGGTTTCGACATTAGTTCTTTCAGAATCTTAGGCATTGCAGCTGCAACAGGCATCCATTTATGAACTTTCCATAATTTGTTTATCCTCATACCAATAATAAATACAACAAAGTCTCCCTCGATCCGCGCTGTCATTCTTTGCTTGTTGATCTTTGCCATAGTTTATTAAATTTGAAATTTCAAACTACAAATTACAAATTACAAATAGTTTAATCATAGCTTAGTACATCTTTAAATTCAAAAAAAAATCCCATCTCTCCCAATTCCTATTTCTTAACTCATAAACTGGCATAGCCAGAACCAAAAAAGTTT
>CAZLOL010000102.1:0-12894 GCA_964561045.1 uncultured Ignavibacteriaceae bacterium
AAACTTTACAAACTTTATAAACTTTATAATCTTTTTACTTTTTCCAAAAGCCATTCTTTGTTTATAAGAGAAGTTTCCTTTGAAATATTATTAAAGAGCTGATCTCGCTCTGATGTGCTTTTCTTAATGCTATCAGAGGTAAGTCTTGAGAGAAATTTATGAAAATTATACAGCTGAATTTTTTTAGCTTCAGGGATAAGTTTGTCATTATTCAGAAAGTGCCTGAAATTCCCGATTGAAGAAGTGAGAGTATCTTCAAAGCCTGATTCATATAGGAGCTGAAGGTGAAGTATTTTAGAATTCAGTTTCATATATACTTCATCATATTTTATCTTTGCAAGCAGTTCAAGAGAATATCCGAAATTTTTCTTGTTGAATTCATACAAAGCCAGACTGTAATAAAAATAATTGTCCCTGTACTTTCTATTCAGTTCCGGTTTATAGGAATAAATAAAATCCTTTACCCATTTGAATTCTTTTAATTGCAGTCCTGAACTAACAACATTTCTGTAAAACACCGGAGATATTGTATCATCATTCATAAGATAGGTTTTCTCGCTTAATTCCTGTTTATAAAGCTCAAAGAGTTCTCTTTCATAAATTAATTTGCCTTCATTGATCCTCTCATTGCAGTAAAATTCCATCTGAATAAAAGCTCCGGTAAGATCATATTTGTTTATGACTTTTTTAGATTTAAGGAGTATTTCTTTGAGCTTTTCGAAATATGATTCATGCTTGATGTCAGTTTTCATCCTGACCATGCAGAAATACATATTCATAACGGGATTGCCTTCAAAATCAGAAGGATCGGTTTTTTCAATTATACTTTGTAATGTTCCGTATTCAAATTTCTTATTGTATAATTTTTCCATGTTCAGAGTATTCAGATACATAATCATTGATTTGAGTACAAAGTAATCCGTAAGAACTCCGGATACATTTTCCCAGTCAGGTTCAGACAGGATCCTGTCGGTGTATGCATAGTTATATGCGAATCTGTAATAAGTCATCTGGTTTATCAGACGGTATTTGTTGAAATAATAATCTTCAGCATTAGTGCTCATGCTTTCAAGTATGTTCCGGGCATTGATAAGGCTTTTCTCAAACAGTTTGCTGTGACCTCTTTCAAAAAGCATATTTTGCAACTGCAAAGAATAATCCACTTCACTGGATTCAAATCTCTTCAGTGTAAGAAATTTTACCGCAAGATCTGTCAGGTAATGAATCAGAACTCTCAGGGAATTGTCACCGTATTTTTTGCCGGGGAACAGGTTTGCGAAAATTTTCTCTTTTGAAACATTACTCTCTTCGTATTCCGGGTGGTATTTTATAAGCAGTTCATAAAGTTTTGTAACGGCTTTCCTTTTATTATAAAAAGATGACGCTAGGAAATCACGGAATTCCCTGATCTCCTTTTTTGTAAATGTCCTGAGCAAAACTATGAGATTATTATTATGCATCAGTTAAATAAATCTTTTTGTGTAACATATAAATTAAATTATTATTTAAAAACTGATTTAAAACAGTTATTCGGGAATTTTCCGGCTTTACATCAGAATAAATATCTGTAACAATTCTGAAAACTTTTACTTGTCAATTAATCCTGCGGATTATATTTTTGATGAGTTCTCGGAATGTTCATATTTAAAATGCATTAAATGATAATAAAAAACATATCTGATTCAATTGAATATATAGTTTACATAATTTATGAAAATAAAGAAAAATTCAGAATACATTTTTCAAATGATGTAAGGACAGTTTTTAATGATCAGTCAGCAGTAAGATTGTGCCTTGTTTATTTTGAGAAATTCAGTGACAGGAGTAAAGCTGTGAGAAGGAAAAAACATTTAGACGGTTTAATGGATGACGCTCTTTTAAAGCTCATAAAAAAGAGAAACCCTGAAATGCTGAATCTGATTTTTACAATTCATGATAATTATATTTTTAAATAATCAATTAATATAAACTAAAATAAAAAATATGAAAAAAATAATTGCACTTTCGGTTTTATTGAGCATTATAATGTTGACCACTTCTTTAAAATCACAGGTGTCACAGGAGTGGGTAAGGACTAACAATGGTTCAGGCAACAGCAATGATGAGTCAGCTGCTATTATTTATGACGGACATGGCAATGTCATTGTAACCGGCAGGGCTATAAGTACGGGAAACAATAATGACTTTTACACGGTAAAGTATAGCTCATCCGGAGTTCAGCAATGGGCTGTGACATATAACGGAGCTGCCGGTGGTTTTGATGCTGCGACAGGTGTCGCAGCTGATAATTCAGGCAATGTATATGTAACCGGACAGACAATTAACTCTGCATCCAATTACGATATTGCTCTTATAAAGTACAGTCCTGCGGGAGTTCAGCAATGGGTTCGCATCTGGAACGGATCCGGAAATAATAATGACATTCCGAATGCTATTACATCGGACAGTTCCGGAAACACATATATAACGGGATATACCGAAGTATCAGGTTTTAATTCGAACTACATAACTTTGAAATATAATCCGGAAGGAATTTTACAATGGGCTAAAGAATATAACAACCCGATAAACAGCAGTGACATTGCTTATTATATTAAAACCGATCTGCAGATGAATGTTTATGTTACGGGAACAAGCACTGCTCTTTCCACAGGCTCAGACTTTTTAACGATCAAGTATACTCCTAACGGTGACAGCTCCTGGGTGAAACGGTACAGCGGAACAACTGCGATTAATGAAATACCTCAGGGTTTAGCAGTTGATAACAGCGGAAATGTATATGTTACGGGTTTTTCAAGAGGTACGAGCAACAGTACGGATTTTGCAACAATAAAATACAATACAAACGGAGTTCAGCAATGGGTTGTTGTTTATGACAGCACAGGCGGGCAGGATATACCCGAGGATCTTGAAGCAGATGAAGCCGGAAATGTTTACGTCACAGGAAGAACAAGGATCAACAGCTCATACAATGACTTTGCAACAATAAAGTACAATTCCGCCGGTGTCCGTCAATGGATTGCAATTTATGATAATGTTCCCGAAAGCAGAGATGATTACGGATATGATCTTGCGCTTGATGACCTTGGAAATGTATATGTCACCGGAAACAGTCAGCAAAGCGGCACAAACCGTGATGCGCTAACAATAAAATACAGCAACTCCGGAAATCAGCTGTGGGTGGCAAGGTTTGATGAGACAGAAAGTGAAGAGACATTCGGGATAGTATTGGATGAAAGTAAAAATGTTTACGTGGCAGGTTACAGAGAAGGAGTAAATACAGACTACCTTACAATAAAGTATTCACAGTCAGTCGGCATAAATCAGATCTCAAATTCAGTTCCGGGAAATTTTAGGCTGAGTCAGAACTATCCTAATCCGTTTAATCCTGAAACAGTCATCAGCTTTCATATACCGGAGTTCAGCTTTGTTTCATTGAAGGTATATAACATACTGGGAAATGAAATAGAAACATTAGTCAATGAGCAGGTATCTTCAGGAATTTATTCCGTAAAGTGGGATGCTTCAAATCTTTCAAGCGGCTCTTATTTCTACAAACTTCAAACCGAAAAATTTTCTGATGTGAAAAGAATGGTCTTTATAAAATAATTTTTTCCGGAAGGCTTCAGTGATATTTGCCGGAGGTAAGTGTAAAAAAAAATTTTTACTTTGAAAGAAAATTTTACAATATAAATAAAAGCTAATTTATATATTAATGTCATTCATAAATCCTTATTGTTTCAACTAAAATCTAAACAGCATTCTTTATAATAGTAAAACGAATCAAAGACATTTAAAAACATTTCAGGCAGCGGCTGTCTGAAAAATCAAGACTACACCTTGCCAGGTCACAGCCTGGCAAGGAAATTTCAACCTGATTCAGCTTTCCATAATTTGGGTTAATGTGCGAAAATACAAAAACATTCTGAATTCTTTCACGCGAAAACATGAATCCAATCAGTAATTAAATTACCTGTTATTCCTTTTGAAAAATATAATTCATTTTCACTCAGTCTATCGGGCAGAGGAAAAAGAAGCCTTTTCAGACAACACATGTTTTTCCTGCTCAGGGTAAATCAATTTAAAAAAATGCTTGACATTTAAAATTAATTATCATAATTTTGAATAAACATAAGAGCTTATATAAATTGTTAATTTAATTCTTATATTTAAAATGAACATTATAAGTCAGTTAGGATACATAGCAATAGGAACGAGGTTCCGGATATTAACCGACAGGTTAATGCAGGATGCTGATAAGGTTTATAAATCTCTCGGTATTGAATTTGAGCCGAGGTGGTTTACTGTATTTTACCTTATTAATCAGAAGAAGCAGATTACGACAACGGAGCTGGCAGAGCAGCTTGGATATTCACAGCCTGCAGTTACACAGATCACAAACACTCTTATTAAAAAGAGGATAATCAAAGCAGTAAAGAGCAGGGATGATTCCAGGAAGAAAGTCATTACAATTGCGCCAAAGGGAGAGGAAATGCTTTTGAAGCTTATTCCGGTATGGCAGGAAATGGAATTGGCAGTAAAAGAGCTTTTGTCATCTACCGGATATGATATTTTATTAGTTTTGAGCAAGTTAGAATCCGAGCTTGATAAAAAGAGCATACATAACAGAGTAATGGACAGAATAAAGGAGAAACAGAGAAGTGAAGTAAAAATTCTGGATTATCGTTCAGATTTAAAAAGCATGTTCCGTGATCTGAATTATGACTGGATCAAAAAGTACTTTACTGTTGAGGAGAAGGATAAGAAGATTCTTGAAGATCCGGAGAAAGAGATAATCAGTAAAGGAGGATATATTTTATTTGCGGAAATCGAAAATGATATCGCCGGTACAGTGGCTTTGATAAAACACAATGAAAATGAATTTGAACTTGCAAAAATGGCTGTTGCAGGGAAGTTCCAGGGTAAGCAGATCGGAAAAAGTCTTGCGATTGCGGCAATAGAAAGAGCAAAGTCTCTTAATGCTTCCGTATTATTTCTGGAAACAAACTCATCATTAATTCCCGCATTGAATTTATACGACAAACTGGGATTCAATCAGGTGGAAATGAAAAAACAGTCGGATTACAGCAGAGCTACATTAAGAATGGAGCTTAATCTGAAAGATACAAATAAAATTTTTTCTTAAAATAAAACTCACTGCCGTTATGACAAACAAAGATTTAAAAGAAAATTTCAGTTTTAATTTACTGATGTTATTCTTAAAAACAGCATTCATTACAGCAATGGTTGCATTATTGACAAAAAATTAAATTTGCACGGGGAAAATTTCATTATATATTATTGAAGTATGAAGCTCAGCAAATTAATTCAGGTAAATAACAATTCTGAGAAATTATGCTTCCCTGTTCAGTTTAAAATCAGACATTTCTTTAAACTGAATAATATATATGCAATAATGCTATAAGAATTTATCTGATCCCTATAAAAATTTGTTTATTAACTTTAAATATTTAACTAAAATGAAAATAATAAGAGGAAAAAGATTCATAAATGGCTTACCTGTGATATTCATCATAATATTTTTAAATTCTACTACTCTGATCAGTCAGAGTAATACAGGAAGCGGGAAATCATTAAACAGTTCTGAAAAGGAATCTGCCGTAAGTTCCATTTCAAAACTAATGTTTGATAATTATATTTTCCCGGAAGTTTCCATTGAAATGGAAAAATATATCAAATCCAGACTTAATGCCGGAGACTATAACAGCATTTCAGATCCGCAGAAGTTTGCAGAAGAGCTTACTAAAGATCTGCAATCCGTCAGTAAAGACAAACACATACGGGTTCAGTACAACCCTGATCAGATAAAAAAGATGAAGGAAAATAAAAATGAAGGTGAAAATAACGGAGTCCCTTCGCCTGAATTCATTCAGATGCTAAAGGAAGAAAACTACGGTTTCAAAAAAGTCGAGAGACTCAGCGGTAATATCGGGTATATTGATTTTCGTAATTTCGGACCGGGGGATCTCATAAGAGATAAGGTTGCCGAGGTAATGGGATTTGTGGAAAACTGCAGCGCGCTGATTTTTGACATGAGATTTAACGGGGGAGGTGACCCCACAGGTATACAGGTCATAACAAGTTATCTTTTCGGCGAGGAACCGGTTCATCTGAATGATCTTTATTTCAGACCAAGAGATACAACAGAACAATACTGGACATTAAAAGATATTAAAGGAAAAAGAATGCCGGATGTTCCGGTTTATGTTCTTACCGGAAGCTATACTTTTTCCGGAGCTGAAGAATTCACTTATAATTTAAAAAATCTTAAAAGGGCAACAGTAATAGGAGAAACCACCGGAGGAGGAGCTCACCCGGGAGGAATGAATATTGCAGATGATAACTTCATAGTCTTTGTTCCGGTAGGCCGTGCAATAAATCCCATCACGAAAACAAACTGGGAAGGAACGGGAGTCACTCCTGATATAGAGATCAACAGTACAAAAGCTTTAACCAAAGCTCACATAATGGCTCTGGAAAATCTGAAGGAAGCCGAAAAGGATGAAAAAATAAGAAATACTTATGAATGGTTTATAGGTTCATTGAATGCAGCTCTGACCTTTGAATATCAGGATATGAACTTATTGAAAAGTTATGCCGGCAATTATAGTGACAGAAAAATCTATTTCGAGAACGGAAAGCTGTATTATCAGAGAAACAACAGGCAGAAATTTGAAATGACTCCAATGAGTGAAGATACTTTTATGTTAAGTGAAATAGAATATTTCCGTGTAAAGTTCGTGAAGGACGAATCAGGAAATGTTACGGGAATTATCGGCATGTATGATGACGGTAAAACAGACAGATCTGAACGGTCAGAAAATTAAATATACGATTTAAATATCCTCGCAAAAAAAGCAGACTTTCAGAATTTATGGCACAGAAAATATAAATTTACTGTGCCTTTTTTTATTTCTTCCTGTATTACAGACAAAACAATTTTTCAAATACTTCACCTTATTATTTCATTTTTATAGCAAGTTACCAAACTGAGAATTCAACTCTATTCAACTCTAATAGTTTAGGATTGAAACTATATAAGAGTAAATTTATATTTATTTATTCAAAGATTAAAATCAAAGATGGCAAAAAATAAAGAAGCTAAAAAAGTGATCACACCCATGAATCCGGATAATGTTGATGATTCTCCCGAAGTAATTTACGAAAATCAGTCCAATATCCCCGATCTGAAAAATTCAATACCTTCAGCTCTGCCGGTTCTACCATTAAAAGATATAGTAGTATTTCCTTATATGATGTTTCCTATACTTGCAGGCAGGGAGTCGTCAATTACTTCTATCAATAAATCATTAGAGAAAGATAAATTTATTTTACTCGTTACACAGCTGGATGACAAGATCGAAGAGCCGACATTTGAAAATCTGTATAAGACCGGTACGGTCGCTAAGATCATACAGGTTCTGCGTCTTCCTAACGGACTTATCAAAGTTCTTGTTGACGGGCTTGTCACAGCAAAGATCAATAAGTTTTATAATGACAGCTATATCTCAGCCGATATCAGGATCAAGAATATTCCGGTAAAAAAGGACACCGAACTTGAAGCACTGATAAGACAGGCTACAAAACTTTTCACAGATTATATTCAGACAAACAGGACCATTCCTCAGGAAACACTTGTTGCCTATGAGAACATAAAAGAGCCGGACAGAAAATTGTTTTACATAGCATCGACAATAAATGCAGATGTTCATAAGAAACAGCAGATCCTGGAAATTGATGATTTGCACAAGCAGTATTATGAAGTTCTTTATATGCTTGGTTCTGAAATGGAAGTCCTGAATGTTGAGAAGGAAATTGATGCAAAGATCTATCAGACAATGCAGAAGAATCAGAGGAAGTTCATTGTACAGGAGCAGATAAGGATTCTTCAGGATGAATTAGGAGACGGCACAGAGACTGATCCTGAGCAAATAAAATTAAAAGAGCAGATTGAAAAAAGCGGGATGCCCGAACCTGTAATGAAAAAGGCAACTGAAGAATTTAACAAGCTCAGGAAGATGCCTTCTATGTCGCCTGATTATTCAGTAATCAGAAACTATCTTGACTGGATGGTGAATGTTCCCTGGAATAAATTCACTGATGACAATTTTGATCTTTCAAATGCAAAGAAGATACTAGATGAGGATCATTACGGACTTGATAAAGCAAAGGACAGGATACTTGAATTAATGGCAGTGCTGAAACTTCTTCATGAGATAAATATAAAAAAATCACCCAAAGGTCAGATCCTGTGTTTTGTTGGTCCCCCTGGAGTAGGGAAAACATCGCTGGGTAAATCGATTGCGAGAGCTCTCGGAAGAAACTTTGTAAGAATATCAGTGGGGGGAGTTAGAGATGAAGCCGAGATTCGCGGACACAGGAGAACATATATAGGAGCGATGCCGGGAAAAATAATTCAGGCAATGAAAAAATCCGGAAGTGTCAATCCGGTAATTTTAATTGATGAGATTGATAAAATGAGTAATGATTACAGGGGTGATCCTTCGAGCGCAATGCTGGAGGTTCTGGATCCTGAACAGAATGCAACATTCAATGATCATTATCTTGATGTGGATTATGATCTGTCAAATGTACTATTTATAACTACTGCTAATGTATATTATAATATTCCGCTTCCTCTGCTTGACAGGATGGAGATCATAGAGATGAGAAGTTATCTGGATTTTGAGAAAGTTCAGATAGCAAAGAGACATATCATTCCGAAGGAAATATCAGAGCACGGACTTACATCTGAGATGATAGAATTTCCTGATGAAGTAGTAATGAAAATAGTTCAGGAATACACCCGTGAAGCAGGTGTAAGAAGTCTCGAAAGAGAGATTTCTTCTGTCATAAGAAAAGTCACAAGGGAAATAGTTGAGAATACCGATATTAAAAAATTGAAAAAGAAAGTGACAGTTTCTGATGAACTTGTTGAAAAATTTCTCGGAGTTCAGAAGTACAAGCAGAAAATCGCTGATGATAAAATCAAAGACAAGATCGGCTCGGTTATAGGTCTTGCCTGGACATCAATGGGAGGAGATATACTCAATGTCGATGTGACAATAATGAAAGGCGCGAATAAATTCATTCTGACAGGTAAGCTCGGCGACATAATGAAAGAATCAGCACAGGCGGGTCTTTCATATATCAAATCAAATGCAAAACTCTTTAAGATCCCGGAAACATTTTTCAAAGAAAAAGAGATACACATTCATTTGCCGGAAGGAGCGATACCGAAGGACGGACCTTCTGCAGGTATTACCATGATAATGGCTATGTTGTCAGCTATTACAAAAAATCCTGTCAGAAGCGATGTTGCTATGACAGGTGAAATTACACTCAGAGGAAATGTACTGCCTATAGGCGGATTGAATGAAAAACTTCTTGCTGCAGTTAGAAGCGGTATCAAGACAGTGCTTATTCCAAAGGAAAATGAGAAAGATCTTGCTGAAATACAGAAGGAGATATTGGATAAGCTGAAGATCATTCCGGTTGATAAAGTTGAGGACGGGATAAAGTATGTGTTTAAGGATAAAAAGATTGTGTTTAAGAAGTAAGATGTCAAACGTCAAATGTCAAATGTCAAACGTCAAATGTTAAACTTTAGATATCTTATGTGAAACTTCATTGATAATTTGTCCTAAAAATTAAACAGGTGAATCAGAAAACATTAAATAAAATCTTTTCAAAATAAATTTTGTCAACATACAAAGTCTCAGCAAGAAAGTACCGGCCGCAGAAATTCTCAGATGTATCGTCTCAGGAGTTTGTTACACAGACGCTGAAGAATGCCATTGTTTCAAAGAAGATCGCGCATTCATATCTGCTCAGCGGACCGAGAGGAGTCGGTAAAACAACCATTGCTAGGATATTTGCAAAAGCGCTGAACTGTCCGAATATGAAAGAAGGCGAGCCGTGCAATAAATGCGATTCATGCATTGAGATCACAAACGGTAATCATCCTGATGTATTTGAACTTGACGCTGCATCAAACCGCGGCATAGACGATGTCCGCGCCATACAGGATGCCGCAAAGTTTTTCCCGATAAAAGGTAAATATAAATTCTTTATAGTTGATGAAGTTCATATGCTGACTCAGCAGGCATTCAACGCACTGCTGAAAATACTCGAAGAGCCGCCTGAATATCTTATATTTATTTTAGCGACAACAAATCCCGAAAAGATTCCTGCGACAATTGTCAGCCGGTGCCAGAGATTTCCTTTAGTCCGGATAAAGATTAAAGAAATCTCTGAAAATATCAAAGAGATAGCAAAAGAAGAAAAGGTGAAGATCGATGAAGAGTCGCTGTTCCTTATTGCCAAGCTCGGTGACGGCGCGCTCAGAGATGCTCAGGGTATCTTTGATATGGCGGTATCTTTCTGCGGTGATAAAATTAAGTATGAAGAGCTGAAGAACTTTCTGAATATTCCTGATAAGGAAATATACTTTAACATTTCTAAATTCATCCGTGACGGAAATCCTAAAGACATGCTAATCTATTTCGGGGAAATGAATGAAAAAGGGTTTGACTTGCAGACTTTTTATCACGGTATCACTGAACATTTGAGGGATATTATGGTCGTTAAGTCAACGGATGATCCTGAACTGCTGGATGAATCTGATTCGGTAAAAGAAAAATATATGAAAGAATCAAAGGAATTCACTGATGAACAAATCGCAAGGCTGATGAAAATCCTATTTGAAGCAGAGAACAGGTTTAAATATTCTTCCAATCAGAAAATTCTGTTTGAATCAATATTAGTGGAGTTGTGCAGGGTAAATACTGAAGTTATTGATCTGTCGGTGATACTCTCTGAAATTGAAGCAGTAAAAAAAAAAGTCTGAATGTAAAGCATGAAGGAACTTATAAGAATGTAAAATATGATCACGGAAAGATACCGGAAGTTTCTGATTCGGAAGAACAGGTTAGTCTTCCAAAAAATGATTTACTGAATGAGAAAATTCAGGCTGATGATAAGACTGTTATGGTAAAGCCGGTGTCTGAACCTGTTAAAAAAAAGGAAGAGGCATCAAGGGATAATGAACTGATCGAAAAGCTGAAGGAGCTTTTCGATGCTGTTGAATATAAAATAAACTGATAATTTTTACCTGTATTAATCTCCTTTTACAATTAAGCAAGTTTGTAAAATATAATTTTCGAAACTAAAATATTTTGAGGGAAAAAATAAAATATTACGGAATAAAAAAGAATTTTCTTGCAATAGATGAAAAATATTCCGGCTACAATGATTCATTAGTTGCAATACTGCCTGTGCCTTTTGAGCAAACCACTTCATACGGCAAGGGAACTTCAAAAGGTCCGGAAGCAATTCTTGAAGCTTCGCACTATGTAGAGTTCTTTGATGAAGAACTTGATCGCGAGTTTTGTTTCGAAAAGGGGAAGGGTATTTGTGCTTTGCATCCTCCTGAATTAAAAAACAGGAAAGGCAGTAAAGCTCTGAAACTGATATACAGGAATGTAAAGGATTTAATTGATGATAAGAAATTTGTCGTAACACTCGGAGGAGAGCATTCGATTTCCACAGCGCCGATTCGTGCTCATTTTGATTCATATAAAGATCTGTCAATACTTCATTTCGATGCGCATTCTGATCTTCGTCAGGAATATGAAGGCTCAAAATATTCGCATGCCTCATTTGCAGCGAGAGTTGCCGAGTTTACAGCTTCGATTACACAGGTTGGCATCAGGGCGCAGTGCAAAGCTGAGTATGATTTCATCAAAGAGAAAAAAATAAAAACCTTTTATGCATTTGAAATACGAAACGGTGTCTATGGAAATGACTGGCAGAATAAAGTTGTAGATTCGCTGAATGAAAATGTTTACATAACTTTTGATGTGGATTATTTCGATCCTTCCATAATGCCTTCTACTGGCACTCCTGAACCGAACGGATTTTTCTGGGATGAGACAATGAAGCTTCTGAAAATGCTGGGTGAAAAAAAGAAAGTTGTAGGCTTCGATGTTGTAGAATTGTCTCCCAGGAAAGATTTTCCATATCCTGATTTTCTGACAGCTAAGCTTATATATAAGATGCTGAATTATTTTATAAAATAAATTTACTCAGGTAATTAAATTAAAAAAAAATGCCGGAGTAAAAATCTCCGGCATTAATAATCTTTTATACAAGTTTATAATTTTTATTTGAGAAGTATCATTCTTTTTGTATCCTTAAATTCACCTGAAGACAATTTATAAAAGTAAATGCCGCTTGGATAGTTCCCGGCATCCCATTCAACTGAATGGCTTCCGGCATTTTGTTTTTCATTAACTAAAGTGGCAACTTCATTTCCAAGAATGTCAAAAACCTTTAAAGTTGTAAAGCGATTTTCGATTAACGAATAACTAATAACGGTTTTCGGATTGAAAGGATTCGGATAATTCTGCTCTAAACTGTAACCATTCACCTGTGAAATATTTTCATTCACCCCGACCGAATTTCCAACTTTTAAAACATACAATCCTGTCTTCATATCAGATGCTGCAATTTTCCCCGAAGGGAATTTATAGACTCCCCAGCAACCGGTATATGTATTTCCGTTATTTGCCGGATATGTGTCATACCATGCAATTTCAACAGGCTGAGCGGGATTTGAAATATTCAGAACTCTGACGCCTGCAGTGTAATGAGCTATCACAGCTGTATCTCCGTAAATTTCAACATTATGAACTATTGAAGTTGTAATATTAGCAGGCTGCCAGGTCGTAACCTGTGTTACGTTTGAGAGATCCTGAATATTCCAGACTTTTAGTAATCTCGGAATCGCACCGACCTCATCTGTGGATAACAAATAATTCCTGTCTTTTGTCAAAGCATTATTGTGCGGAGAAGGATTTGGAAGATTCAGCC
>CAZLOL010000103.1:0-12787 GCA_964561045.1 uncultured Ignavibacteriaceae bacterium
AAAAAACGAGCATTTAAAACTTTTTTGGTTCTGGCTATGCCAGTTTATGAATTTGAAATTGGGAATTTAGAATTGGGTATCATTCGTATCAGTTATTTAATCGTATCAGATCACCCGTCATTCTATCACTTGAATTTTCAAACTGATTTTAATTTTTGTATATCCGTATTGAAATACATCACATCCGTACAATATGTCCTGAACAAAACCGGATTTTATCCGGACTAAAGATTTGATCTTTTTCCTTTTTTATTGAGATGAGAATGTTTAAACTATGGGAAATTCAAGTAGTTATATTATCAACAATTGCTAAGGAAGAAGAACAAGATTTTCATATAAAGGAATTATTCAATTATTTTGTATATCAAATAATTATTTTGAAAAATTAAACTTTATTAATTATGAAAACAAAATCACTACTAACCGCATTATTGTTCATACTGCTTATCACTGCAACCGCAGACTCTCAAAACTCGATATCCATAAGATTAAGTCCTGAAACAGGACAGGACTGTAACTTAGCATCTTATATTTCAGATACGCCTTTGCCTTTATATCCGGATATTGTAGCTGCTGCGTGGACTTATGGGTTAGAATTTAACTTATGGAGACCATTATTCAGATTTAATCTGAGCGAGATACCGGCAGGTTCCCCTGTTATCAGCGCGCGGCTTTCATTATACGCAAATCCAAACCCGGTGAGCGCTCCACATTCAGGAGCAAATAAAAGTTACATCAGAAAAGTTACCACTGCATGGGATCAGAACACAGTTACATGGGAAACTCATCCGGATTATTCTACAGTAAATCAGGTATCGCTTACGGAAAGCATTTCTCCTACGGAAGACTATCTTGATCTTGATGTTACCGAACTGGTTCGCGAAATGGTTGCAAATCCTTCAACTAATTTTGGATTTATCATAATGAACAGAATTGAGAATACATACAGAAGCATAAATTTTGCTTCCAGCGAATGTACTGATATAAGTAAAAGACCAAAGCTTGATGTTGTATATGGTCCTGTAAATATTGAACCGCATTCGAATGCAGTTCCGGATGGATATATATTATACCAGAACAAGCCTAATCCTTTCAATCCTGAGACGGCTATCTCATTTAAAATTCCGGAAAGGACTTTTGTTTCATTAAAAATATTTGACGGCCTGGGCAAAGAAGCAGCTGATATCTACAGCGGTGAATTGTCTGAAGGCATCTATACTAAATACTGGAATGCAGCGAATTATCCTGCAGGAGTTTATTATTACAGAATGCAGGCAGACAGATTTACTGACACAAAGAAGTTAGTTCTTGTGAAGTAATATTAATACGATAGATTAAATATAAGAAGGACAGGCACTAAGGTCTGTCCTTCTGTCTATTTAATATAAGTTTTCATAAAGTTTATAAATTGAAACTTTTAATAAGCACTCTTAATTAAAACAATTTAGTTCAAATCAGAACGAAACTTCGTAACAGCTAAATTATTAAATCCTGATCTTACAAAACTTAAATTTTATAAAATGGAAGATATAGTACTTGAAGTCAAAGCAGCACTTCAGATACAAAAGCATACACATGAAGTATTTGAGGCAATTGTTGATCCGGACAAAATGTCAAATTATTTCATTTCGAAAAGTACTGGAAGAATGGAAGAAGGAAAGAATATTATTTGGGAATTTCCGGAATTCGATGTTAAAGCTCCTGTAAGAGTCGGTAAAATTGAAACAGACAAGTACATATCATATTACTGGAGCGGTGAAGACGGCAAGGAGCTCTTAGTCGAAATGACACTTACTGCGGGAGATAATAATTCAACCATTGTTTCAATTACAGAAAAAAGCATGATGAATGATGAAGCAGGTATTAAGTGGCTGAGCGGAAATACAGAAGGATGGGCTAACTTTCTTGCTTGTCTGAAGGCATATCTTGAATACGGAATCAATTTAAGAAAAGGCGCTTTTGATTTCAGAAGTAATAAAGTATAAGAGTTTTTACCTGCAGCAGTACAATATTCAGAATATTTCTGTGAAAATATTTAACTATAATTTGTAAATATTGTTACGTTATTTGCATTATGCTATTAAGCTAAAATGAATGGTTGAATTAAAAAAAGTAAGCAAGAACTTCTCCGAAGGTAATACAAAACATATCGTTTTAAAGAATTTTGATCTGAAGATTGAGAAAGGTGAGATAATAATCCTGCTGGGTAAAAGCGGTTCAGGGAAATCCACACTGCTTAATATCATCAGCGGTATTGACATACCTGATGAAGGATCCGTAACCATCGGTGGCACAGACATTACGAAGCTTTCCGAAAAAGACAGAACGCTAGTCCGTAGAAACAGCATAGGTTTCATTTTTCAGTTCTTCAATTTAATTCCGACACTTACAGTAAAAGAAAACCTTCAGCTTCCTCTGGAACTTACAAATGCCGGAGATCAGAAAGAAAGGATAAACTCAATCCTGACTGAAGTCGGACTTTCTGAAAGAGCAAATACTTATCCGGACAAATTATCCGGAGGTGAACAGCAGCGCATAGCGATCGCGCGGGCGCTCATTCATAATCCTGATATTATTCTGGCGGACGAGCCGACAGGTAATCTGGACTATGAAACAGGTCTGCAGATAGTAGATCTGCTTGACAGGGTCGTTAAGCAGAAAGGCAAGACTATGATAATGGTCACTCACAGCAAAGATGTCATGGGACTTGCAGATAAAGTATATTCGTTAAGAGAAGGCAGGCTTGCTGAAACAAAAAAGGATTCTATATTTGAATAGTCTTACAAAGTCAAGTTTAAGATATTTAATTAAGCATCCCTGGCAGTTTGGATTATCCGTTCTCGGAATAGCAATGGGAGTTGCAATTGTCGTATCTATAGACATTGCAAATTACAGTTCTTCAAAAGCATTCAATCTCTCTTTAGATGCAGTTGCAGGAAAAGCCACGCATCAGATCATCGGTAATTCCGATGGTATCCCCGATTCTTTTTACAGATCATTAAGGGTTGATAAAGGATTCAGAAATATTGCTCCTGTAATTGAATCCTATGTCAGTATTCCGGATTCCGGCAGAAGAGTATTCAAACTGCTTGGAGTTGATCTTTTTGCTGAGCGCCCGTTCAGAGATTATCTTTCAGAAACGGGATCTTCCATAGACGGAGTGTTTAAGGATCTTTTTACAAAGCACAATTCTATCATACTCTCGGAAGAAAATTTAAAGAAGTTAAACAGGTCTATCGGTGACTCTATAAAGGTTCAGATAAACGGCAAAGAAAAGTATCTTTTAATATCAGGATTCATAAAGGAAGATGAGAATAACAGGTCAGCTCTTGAAAATCTTTTTATCACGGATATTGCCTCAGCACAGGAATTAACGGAGAAGAAAAATAATATCGATTACATTGATGTGATCATAAAAAATGAATCCGAAGAAAAAATATTACTTGATCTGCTTCAGGATGGATTTGTATTACAGAAATCCGGTTCAAGGTCTCAGACTGCCGAACAGATGCTGGATGCATTCAATATCAATCTCACTTCGCTCAGTCTGCTTGCGCTTATCGTCGGACTATTTCTCATTTATAATACCATGACATTTTCTGTTATACAGAGAAGTGTATTGATCGGAACACTGCGATCAATAGGGGTAACATCAGGTGAAATTTCCGGATTGATCCTGAAAGAGGCGCTGATCATCGGCATAATCGGAACCATAGCCGGATTCGCTGCTGCATATTTCATCTCTAAATTCTTGCTGATAATAATTTCTCAGACAATTAACGATCTGTATTACGTTGTATCAGTAAGAGAGATTTACATTTCTCCGGCAATAATTTTTAAAGGAATTGCGCTGGGAGTTATTGCTACATTGCTTTCTGCATTAAAGCCTGCCAGAGAAGCATCCCGGATTCACCCGCGTTCAGCAATGATAAGGTCTGAACAGGAATCATCTCTGATAAAAAAGATACCGCAGATGACAATTGCAGGTATAGTTTTTATAATTGCAGGAGCAGTTATACTAATAATTCCTTCAAAAAATATCTGGCTAAGTTACTTTGGAATATTGCCCGTTATAATCGGCTTTGCTCTTCTGACTCCGGCAATAATTATTCTTGTTGAAAAAATATTTTCACCTTTATATAAAAAGCTTTTCGGAATTACGGGCAAGTTGTCCTCGAGGTCTATACTTCAGAACATAAGCAGGACATATATTGCGATAGCTGCGCTTGCACTTGCTGTAGCCGCAACTGTCGGAGTCGGCACTATGGTAAGCAGTTTCAGGAGCACAGTAATTGAATGGCTTGAGACACGTCTGAATGCTGATGTATTTATTTCCGCACCAAGTCTTATATCAAGAAGGAATGATGCAGTTTTAAATGAGGATATACTTGACAAGATCAAAACCATTGATGAAGTTAAAGATTATAATTTTTACAGGGAAGTTGAATTATTTCAGGACGGTAAACGGTATCATCTGCTTGCTTCAGGACTCAGCAAAAGAAGTTATTCAGGATTCAAGTTCAAGGAAGGCGATCCAGCAGAAGCCTGGAAAAGATTTGAAAATGGTGAGATATTTCTGTCCGAGCCATTTGCATACAAATATGATCTCAGCTTAGGTTCGGTATTGTCTTTGAAAACAGATAAAGGTATGCGCAATTTTAGAGTTGCCGGAATATACTATGACTATGCATCCGATCAGGGACTGATCACAATACAATATGATCACTTTAAAATATTCTGGAATGCAAATGGATTTTCAGGTATTTCAGTATTTGTAAAAGACGAGAACTCGATAGGAACAGTTAAAGATAAGATACAGTCCATGGAAGCAGGAGGACAGCAGCTGGTAGTAAGGACTTATAAATTCCTCCGTGATTCTTCAGTTGAAATATTTGACAGAACATTTTTAATAGCTAAAGTTCTGCAGATACTTTCTGTCATAGTAGCATTCATCGGAATATTAAGTTCGCTGATGTCTCTGCAGCTCGAGCGCAGGAGAGAGCTTGGTATATTAAGAGCAAACGGACTGCTGCCGTCACAGTTATTTAAGATGGTAAATCTTCAGACACTGCTGATGGGATTTACCGCGGGACTGATCGCGCTTCCTTTAGGAAATATCTTAGCGGCAATTCTGATTTATATAATAAACAAGAGGTCTTTCGGCTGGACAATGCAGTTTGAAATATTATCCGGCATACTTGCTGAAGCAATGATACTTTCATTAGTTGCAGCGATACTTGCGGGAATTTATCCCGGTTACAAAATGTCAAAAACATCACCTGCAAACGCTTTAAGAGAAGAATGAAAAAATTTATTTTCATATTGTTATCTGTAATATCGCTATCGGGCTGTAAGGATAAGATCAATTCTGAGCGGGACAAAAGTATTAATTTATCAAAAGCAATGGGAGAAGTAAAAGATGAGAATTTTGAAAAAGCAATTGATAAAAGAGAATTCAAGTTTCCGAATGATCACGGTCCGCACCCGGGCTTCAGAACTGAATGGTGGTACTTTACCGGAAATTTAATTTCACCTGATAATAAGAAATTCGGATATCAGTTCACGATATTCAGGACATCTTTAAGTTCAATTATAAATTCAGGTATTTCTGAATGGAGCTCTGACCAGATCTATATGGCGCATTTTACTGTCACGGATATATCAAATGATAAATTCTATTTTGATGAAAGATTCAGCCGTGACGGAAATGAACTTGCAGGAGCTCAGCCGGTTCCGCTTAAGGTATGGCTTGAGGACTGGCAGATCATTGAGTCAGAAAGCAGGACTGCATTTGATCTGCCGGTAATAAATGTGAAAGCAAAAACAGATAAAGCAGAAATTAATTTTGTTCTTGAATCAACAAAGCCGGTAGTACTTCAGGGTGACGAAGGTCTTAGTAAGAAAGGAAGTCAACCGGGAAATGCATCTTATTATTACTCATACACAAATCTAAAAACCGAAGGCAAAATCAAAATTGAAGAAAACGAATTTAATGTAATCGGAAATTCATGGATGGACAGAGAGTGGAGCACAAGTGCTTTGAGCGAAGATCAGAAAGGATGGGACTGGTTTGCCCTTCAATTCGAAGACAGCACGGAATTAATGTACTATCAGTTGAGGAAAAAAGATGATACACCGGATATTTTCAGTAATGGAGTATTGGTAGAAAAGAATGGTTCATACCGGCAAATAAAAAAAGATGAATTCGAACTGCGAGTTAAAGACAACTGGAAAAGTTCTTCAGGAGTTATTTACCCTTCGGAATGGGAATTAAAAATACCTTCTGAAAACATTGATTTAAAAATCATACCTGCTGTAAAAGATCAGCTGCTGAATGTTTCAATAAAATACTGGGAGGGCTCCGTAAAGATAGAGGGCACAAAAAATAATTCGAAGATAACGGGCAGAGGATATGCAGAGCTGACCGGATATTAATTTATAATAAAATTAATCAGATATGAAAACAATTCTTATAGCCGGAGGAACATCAGGCATTGGACTGGAAACAGTAAAGCTTCTTTCAAAAAATAATGACAGTGTAATTAATATTGGCATAGAGAAAAAAAAATATCGCGGATTTACTTAATACAGTTTTTTATACTGCAGATATTTTAAGACCGTCAGATAAACTCCCTCAGATCACGGATCCATTGGATGGAATTGTTTACTCTCCGGGAACAATTAATTTAAAGCCATTCAGAAGTCTGAAGCCTGAAGATTATCGGAATGATCTTGAAATTATTTTGCTCGGGGCAGTTAAATTGATGAATAAATATTTGCCAAATTTAAAAGCAACCGGAAATGCAAGCATAGTATTATTCAGCAAGACCGGAATGCCCTATCACGCTTCCATAGCTTCTGTTAAAGGCGCAGTCGAAGGGTTAGCCCGTTCCCATGCTTCAGAGTTCGCTCCATATATCAGAGTGAACTGCATCGCTCCTTCCATAACAGACACTCCCCTTGCGAAAAAGCTACTCAACAGTGAAACTAAAATGAAATCAACAGAAGAAAGACATCCATTAAAGCGGATTGGAAATGCTGAAGAGATTGCTGAGTTAACTGTATTTCTCTTATCTGATAATTCCGGATTCATAACCGGGCAGATAATAAAGGCAGACGGAGGTATCTCATCGGTAAGAATTTTATAGTAAGAGTTATTCTCATATTTTATAATATGCTATTCACTTTTGGCGCTATATGATTCACTGTGGATTATTTATTTTCAATTACTGATATGCGGAATAATCCCATTTGTTATTCCCGTGTGACTATTCTGACTCAAACCTTAGTTCTCAACTTACGTGATGACATCTTTAAATTTCTGATCAAATAGAACAAGGCAGCTTATAATTTTAACTAACATCAATTTCCACAAATTGTAAAATGTGTCCTGAACATTATTCAGAATAAACCAATATTCTGTCACTGAATCAAACAAAATTAATTATATCAGACATAAAAGCTTAACCTGAAGCATCAAATTCCATCCACAAACCGTTAAAGAAATCTTTGACAATCGATCATTTATATAATAATTTTACAATAGATGAAATCAGATAAAAATCAATTATTATGAATAAATGTATAATCATCTTGATCATTATGATCTCTGTTACATTGCAGGCTCAGCAGGAGCGTGACTGGAAAAGGAGATATAACGGACAGGTTAATGGAGATGATAATGCCAGATCTTTGGCTGTGGATGGGTCCGGCAATGTTTATGTCTGCGGGTCAAGCTTAGGAGACTCAGGAATATCGAACTTCTTAACTATAAAGTATGATCAGAACGGCGACACTTTATGGGTCAGAAGACAGGGAATAACTGAATATGGAGGAAAGATCTCTGTAGATAAGCTTTCAAATGTATATCTCACAGGCAAAACTGAAGAAGGGATAACAGCAATAAAATATGATTCATCCGGCAATTTCAAATGGAAAAGAGATTACACAGAGGCTAACATAATATGGTTTTATGTTGCTGCAATATCAAATGACCGGTTCGGAAATGTTTTTTTACTCGGATCACTGCTTGCTTATCCTTTTGTAAATAACAGCGGATATTTTTTAATTAAATATGATCCGGATGGTAATACAGTCTGGCTAAGAAAATATGTTAATAATTATGGAGGTGATCCGTCAGCAATGACAATAGACGGGATGGGAAACATATATGTCACAGGATACATGAGCATAACCAATGATGATTTCCTTACGATAAAATACAATAATGACGGAGATTCGCTCTGGGTAAGGAGTTTTAATACACCCGGATATTATGATCACGGCAGCGCTATAGCCGTTGACAGCGCGGGCAATGTTTATGTGACAGGAGACAGCGGAGGAAGTCCTTTTGTACATTACCTGTATAAATATCTTACCATAAAGTATGATGCATCAGGAAACCAAATTTGGTACAGAAGATATGACGGGCTGGGAAATGAATGGGACCATCCGACAGCCATCTGCGCGGACAATTCAGGAAATGTATATGTTACAGGAGAGAGCAGCGGTCAGGGGAATAATTCTGATTTTGCAACAATTAAATATAATTCTTCAGGAGATTCTGTATGGGTCAGAAGATATAATGGTTCTGCAAACAGTGATGATAAAGCCTCTTCTATGTGCATGGACGGAGTAGGAAATGTTTATGTTACAGGCTATACAAGTGTTGCCGGAAATCATACAGATTACTGCACAATAAAATACAATTCTTCCGGAGCAGTCAAATGGATCTTAAATTTTGACGGAACTGCTCACGGCAATGATGAAGCTGCAGCCATCAGGGCGGATAATAATGGAAATGTCTATGTAACAGGAACCAGCACCGGGATCACAGGAGGAAATGATTTTTTAACTTTAAAATATCCATCATTACTAACTGATGTATATTCCGGTTCGCTGAATATTGTTAATAATTATAACTTATATCAGAATTATCCAAACCCATTCAATCCTGTGACTAAGATTAAATTTGAAATACCCAAAGGTTCAATTACTCAACTGAGGATCTATGATATACTGGGGAAAGAGATTGCTGTATTAATTAATGAGTACATAGTATCAGGAAGATATTCCGTGAATTTTGACGGGAATAATCTCACGAGCGGTATTTATTTTTATAAATTAACATCAGGAAATTTTACTGACATAAAGAGAATGATCTTGTTAAAATAAGGACATTTGTCATGCTATAAATGTTAAATGATTGAATTGATGATCTATTCTTTACTGATCATCCCGTAGGGATGAAATATTGGTAGCAATCGTTGGAATATTATATAGTCCCGCAGGGACGAAATATATTAGTGGCAAGCTCATATTCAATCTCTACGGGATTAGTGTTATGCGTATTTAATTTCTATCAATATTCAATCCCTGCGGGATTAATATAAAATTACATATAAAGATCTTCGGTTTGACTAAATTGTCAGGATTGTTTTAACGAGTCATAGGTCAATTGTCCTTATATTAAATAAAGAACAACTGAAAAGAAATAAAATGCAGGGAAGCCTGGAATATCAGGTTTAACATAGAATGAATTAATCAGGAAAATGAGTTTAATAGTAATGCAAAGATTGAAAATGCATGCATGCTAATGGAAGGAATTATGCAACAGATTTAAGAATAACCCGCACAAAAATATAAAGCATATAACTTAGCCGAAGAGACGGAAATTTGAATAATACCAAACTGCATATAAATGGAAGCTGACACAAATTCAATTTTAGCTCACACAATATCAATTCAAGCATGCAATATGTAAATTAAAGCCGGCACATTTCAATAGAAAGCTTATTCAATGTAAATTGAAGCCGGACAAATTCCGAAAGAAGAAGACAGAAAATTAATTTATGCCTGTCAAATTTCAAAAGAAGCAGTGACAATGTTAAAAAAAGCCGGTCTTATGCCGGAGGAAGAATTCTAATCGTAAAAAGAAGACATGTGCAGGTAAAAAGAAGACATGTGCAGGTAAAAAGAAGACATGTGCAGGCAAAAAGAAGAAGCTTGCATGTGAAGGAAAATTCAGTAACTGCAGCCGGAAATGGTGTGAAGGTCAATGGAAATGGTGTGAAGGTCAATGGAAAAGGTGTGAAGGTCAATGGAAAAGGTGTGAAGGTCAATGGAAATGGTTTGAAGGTCAATGGAAATGGTGTGAAGCTCAATGGAAACGGTGTGAAGCTCAATGGAAACGGTGTGAAGGTCAATGGAAATGATGTGAAGGTCAATGGAAATGATGTGAAGGTCAATGGAAACGGTGTGAAGGTCAAAGGAAATGATATGAAGGTCAATGGAAATGATGTGAAGGTCAATGGAAACGGAGTGAAGGTCAATGGAAATACTGCGCCGGAAATATTTTTGAAGTATATTTCAGTAAAATGATCAAAGCAAGATAATTTTCCACTTCTTTCTAAAGCCCAATTTGGGAAGGAGGAGAAAAAGCTTTCAAATTGGGCGTCTCTACGAATGAAATTTGATATAAATGAAAACAATTAGAGACGTCCATTTTGAAATATTATGAATATTGATGCGCAGACAAATTGGGTATATCTACGAATAAAATTGCCACAGACGTTGGTGACCAATGACAAAAGCTCAGGTTTAAGTAAACTCTTTCTTTTACCATTCAGAAATCTCTTCGGGGACGCATTCTATCGGCAGAGTCCTCCCAGTAAAATTATTCACTCTTTTAAGTGCCGAAGATGAGAGACTCTTTTATATTAAAATGCAAGTCTCACTTTTTTCTATGCAAAGATAAAATACTTGAGAGCGTAGCGGTTGACACTCAAGTATTTTGTCTGCGGGGACGAAGAATATATATATTTACAAGAAACTTAAATTCAAAACAGTCAACTTAAGTAACTGCAATACTGATACTCATACATTTCCTATCATATTTAAGAATATATACTTAAGTTCAAAATAAATATATCTCATATATCAACACTCAATAAATTATTTTATGTCTCGCATAGCATTTTACACATTTGGAATACTCAGGGAGAAACAAGGGCATCCTAAGGTGCAGGGATTTTATGACAGGATAGATGCTGTATTTAATCAGGCAAGAAATTCTGATGGGTTTATTGCTTTGTCAGAAGCTAGCTGGGGGGAATATGTATCTCCGAGGTTTTATGATGAGGAAAAGCATGCATCAGCCCCTGCAACTCTCAGTCTCTGGAAAGATCTGGAATCAGTCTGCGCTTTTGCTTACCGAAATAATCACGGCGAGGCATTTAAGCTTCGTCAGGAATGGGCATTAAAACCCGATTGGCCGACTTATGTCGCCTGGTGGGTTGAAGACGATCACATACCCAACAGAAAAGAAGCATGCATACGTCTTGAGCATTTTCACGACAACGGATCAAGTCCTTTTGCTTTTAACTTTAAAAAACCGTTTGATTATAAAGGTCAGCCGGTTGAATTGAACAGAATGGTCATTGAAGAAAGAATTAAATCAAATGATGATCTAATATCTTAATGCCGGAGAACATCAAATAATATAAGTATCAGTTACATGATGATAAGAAAAGCAACTTTAGACGACACAGATCAGATAAGAAAGCTGTTTTATGATACAATAAATAATATCAATGTAAGAGATTATAACAGTGATCAGATCAGACTATGGTCTTCGGGACATTTGAAAACAGATAAATGGAAAAAGAATATCACTGAACAGTATTTCATAGTATCAGAATCAGATGGTAACATAACAGGTTTTGCTTCGATCACTGAAAAAGGGTATCTTGATTTTATGTATGTTCATAAAGATCATCAGGGTAATGGAATTGCGACTAAGCTGCTGACAGAACTTGAGAAGTTCGCCTGCAGTCTTAAACTAAAAAAGATTTGGGCACAGGTAAGTATAACAGCAAGACCATTTTTCAAAAGTAAAGGATTTGAGATTACCAAGGAATTCATTACAAGAATAGAAGATGTTGAATTTGCTGATGCAATAATGACAAAAATAATAAAATAGAAACATTCAGATTAAACAATTTGAGAATAAAAAACTTTAATGAAATTCACTCAGATAACTAAGAAAGATCTTCAGCATAAATCCGTCAGGCAGCTTGTAGCAAACTTCAGGAATGAATATATTTCAGAAGGCATAGACGAAAAAGATATTTTAAAAGATCCAGTTCAGCAGTTTGAAAAATGGTTCAATGAAGCAGTGAATAATAAGCTCGCTGAACCAAATGTTATGCATCTTTCGACAGTCGGGGAAAACGGAAGACCTTCCGGAAGAATTGTACTGTTAAAAGGATTTGATGAGAATGGATTTGTATTTTATACAAACTATGACAGCAGAAAAGGAAGGGAACTTCAAAATAACAGATATGCTTCACTCACATTTTTATGGCTCGAATTATACAGACAGGTAAGAATAGAAGGGAAAGTACAAACGGTAACATCTGAAGAATCCGATAATTATTTCAGCAGCCGTCCCAGAGGAAGTCAGATAGGGGCTCTTGCATCAACTCAAAGTAAAATACTTGACAGCAGAGAAGCTCTTGAAAAGATTGCAGGTGAATTAGATAAAAAATACAAAGATAAGCCGGTTCCCCGTCCGGACAACTGGGGAGGATACTGCCTTAAGCCTGACCTTATAGAATTCTGGCAAGGCAGAGCAAACCGGCTACATGACAGGATTCTTTATACATTAAGTAATGATAATAAATGGATCATTCAGAGATTGTTTCCATGAAAAAGCAGTTTGCAGAGTTTGCAGAGTTTGTTAAGTTTGTTAAGTTTGTTAAGTTTGTTAAGTTTGTTAAGTTTGTTA
>CAZLOL010000104.1:0-12713 GCA_964561045.1 uncultured Ignavibacteriaceae bacterium
TTTATGAACTTTATGAACTTTATGAACTTTATGAACTTTATGAACTTTATGAACTCAATAAACTCAATCAACCAAAAAACGAATCAACAATCTCTTTCCTAATCTCCTCAAGCAAATTCTTATCTTTTCTGTATTCAATTGGTCCGGAAAAAACAACTTTTACATTTCCTGATTTTATCACAAACTTTCCTCTCGGCATGATACTGTTAGAACCTATTATCGCTGTAGGAATTAACGGTACCTTTGCTTCATCTGCCATCACGAACATTCCCCTCTTAAATTCTCCCGGCGAACCGTCCATGCTTCTTGTTCCTTCTGGAAATATCACAACTGAAATTCCTCTCTTTATTCTCTCAGCGGCTTTCTTTAGTGATTTCATGGCTTCCCTTACATTATCACGGTTTATAGGAATATATTTCCCTAGATACATACCCCAGCCTAAAATTGGAATTTTTGTCAAAGAATCTTTATATATAAATCTTACATTATTCGGTATAGCTTTCATTAAAATCGGTATGTCAAAATAGCTTAAATGATTTGAAATGAATATGTAATTACCAGAAGCATTAAATTTTTCCAGCCCCTCTGTTTCGACCTTTACTCCTGCGATCAGAAGTATTCCCCCGCTGAAGTATTTGGAAAGATAATGTGTTATCTTGCCTTTCCTGTCTAACGGTGAAACTAAAATTGTAACCACTGCTACTATTACACAGTGAATGGATATGAAGAATGCCTTAATGTATGAAATCACATTTGAAAATAATTATTTGTACAAACTATTAAAAGTTAATAAATGGTTAATTGTGCTAATTGTGTTAATTGGTGGAGTGAGAGTTGTATAATAGTAATATTGTTTTTGTTATTTTAAGATAATATGAAAAAAAATTTTCGGAAAGGTCAATATCTTATCAGTACTGATAAGACTAAACTTGATATAAAAGTTATTCACGGTTTTCTCAGTACTTCATACTGGGCAAAGAACCGCACACTAAAAACAACCAAACATACAATAAAGAACTCATTGTGCTTCGGTGTTTATTTTATAGACAAACAGATAGGATATGCACGTGTGATAACTGATTATGCAACATTTGCTTATTTAGCTGATGTATTTATAATTGAAGAGTTCAGAGGCAGAGGATTATCTAAATGGCTGATGGAAGTGATTTTAAGTTATGGTGAATTGCAGGAACTAAGACGATGGTTTCTTGCTACAAGCGATGCACACAAACTTTATGAAAAGTTCGGCTTTGCTTCTCTGAAAGAGCCGGGAAAGCTGATGGAGATGTTCAGAAAGGATCTATAATTTTTATGAGAAATTCGGAAAAGAAAACAAGTCACAATATTCATAATTTTTCCAAAAATGTTTCTAATTAATTCTTTACTTTTCAATTCAATTTAGTTAAGTTAAAACTTGTTAATTTAAACTATTCTTTAACCTTAAAAATATAAAATGAAAAAATTTACAGCTGAATTCATCGGAACATTCTGGCTGGTGCTTGGTGGTTGCGGAAGCGCAGTACTTGCAGCTGCTTTTCCTGATGTAGGTATCGGATTGGTGGGCGTATCTTTAGCTTTCGGATTAACCGTTCTTACGATCGCTTATTCTCTTGGTCACATCTCCGGTGCGCATCTGAATCCTGCCGTATCAATTGGATTGTGGATAGGCGGACGTTTCAGTTCCAAAGAATTAGTTCCTTATTTAATTGCACAGATTCTGGGAGGTATAGCCGGAGCGGGAATTTTATATGTCATAGCAACCGGCAACGGCAGCAGTATCGGTGACTTTGCAGCTAATGGCTACGGTGATCATTCCCCCGGTAAATATAATCTGATAGCTTGCTTTGTTACAGAGGTCGTTATGACCTTTATGTTTTTAGTTATAATATTAGGGTCAACATACAGTAAAGCGCCGGCAGGTTTTGCAGGTTTAGCAATTGGCTTAGCATTAACACTTATTCATCTTATCAGCATTCCCGTAACTAATACTTCTGTTAATCCGGCTAGAAGCATTTCTCAGGCTTTATTTGTCGGCGGCTGGGCTATGGAACAGCTTTGGCTGTTTATAGTTGCTCCAGTTATCGGAGCGATACTCGCCGGTCTGGTTGCAAGATTCCTTATGAAGGACGAAAAATTATAACTGTAATTCTTAAATTTTATATTTAACCCGGAAAAATACAATTATCTTTCCGGGTTTTTTTATATTGTGCTGCCTTACCAATGTATCCTATTCATTCGTCCTTTAATCTTTTTTCATTCTTTAATCCGAGATAAATAATTATAAATACTTCGAGATCAATTCGCCAATAAAATAACCTATCACAGCTATGCCTATTCCTACTACAAACATATCCAGGCCGCTTCTGAAAATTCCTCTTCCCGTAAAAGCACTTCTTGCTGCGCCAACTATAAAATGGGCTATCATTGAAATTGTAAAAGATGTCCAAATTGCAGCTGTTCCTTCAAGAAAAAAGAAAGGAGCAACAGGAATCAAAGCTCCGATAGCAGTTGCTAGTCCTGTGATCCAGGCTTCTCTGAACGGACTTGCTGCATTCTCGCTGATCCCAAGTTCTTCTCTCACGCTTTCTTTAAGTGCAAGTTCCGGATTCTGGATGATCTCATCAGCCAGTCTCTGAGCATCTTCCCTGTTCATTCCTTTTGCTTGGTATACAAGCGAAAGTTCTTCAGCTTCGAGTTCGGGCATTAGTCTTATTTCTTCTGCCTCCATCTTCTTCTCATGTTCATACACTTCTCCCTGACTTACAGCCGCCAGATAACCGGAGGATCCCATTGATAATGCATCTGCAAACATCCCTGAGATACCCGTTAACAGAATTATATGAGGCTGAACGTTTGCGCCTATGACCCCGGCAATCAATCCGAAGTTAGCCGTTAATCCGTCATTGAAACCGTATATAATATTCCTGAGCATTCCTCCCGACTCGATCTGATGCCATGACTCCCCTTCAGATTCAAGAAGGGTAGTGAGCTTCCCGGAATGCTCCGCAGAATCCTTTGCAAGCTGAAGAGCAATGTCCTTTGTCTGACTGGAATCACTTTGATTGTATAATCCTAAGTATGATTTTACTTCAAGTCCTTCTTCCCTTAGCATGATCTTAGAGATCAGACCGGTTCCGAACCTGCTAGCAAACCAGCCGTAAAATTTTGCTTTTCCGGATGGCTTTAGATCGCCGGCTTTAATATTATTTTTCATGAATAAATCAAGCCAGACTTCCTTGTGTTTATCCTCTACTTCAGCAAGCTGAGTATATATCCTGCTCTTGTTCTCATTCTTTTCCAGTCTTCCGAGTATCCTGTATAAATATGCAGCATCCGCTTCATCCTGAAGATGATGGTTCCATATTTCAAGAGTATCTTTATCTATCATTATCTGTTTGAGTAAATTATTTGATTATTTTAAAGACTCAGAAATCAGTATTTTAAAAAAACTAAACCAAACATTATGTTAAAAAAACTATCATTATTACTTTTTTTCATTTTTATTTCATTCTTCGGATGCTCCAATGATGATGATCCTGTAACTCCTAATAATCCTACAACGGGTCAGGTTCTTCTTGCTGATGTATCGTTTGATTCAGTTGGAAGCATAGGCAGTTCAACAAGAATTGTTACAGTTTCTTCAGGTACACTGAACTTTACCGACAGAGACAGCGCAAGAATCTCATTCTTTTATTCAGGTCAGAATAACAGCGTATCGGCACCTATGAAAATTTATTATGTTATCAACGATACAACAAATGTTTATATCTATGACAGTAATCTGACTCCCGCTTCCACTGAGCAGTTTGTTGATGTTACAATTCCTTCACCACGGGTAAATACAACATTCTATTACAGAATTTCCACAATAATTTCTAATCCCGGGTTGTCGTATTTTAAATTTCGTGATCTGAAGATCTATAAGAAATAATTTCCGGTTTATTCATCGCTCTGTTTCTTTGGAATCGGTGATCCGTGAGGATCCTTTTCAGGATGTCCGAGTTCTTCATCTATTTCTGCCAGCAGATCATCAGATAAAATATGTTCATATTTTTCTGCATCCTGATGGATATCCTCTATGTTTACTATGTTTTTCTCTGTTATATAAGTTTCCCATAACCTGTGCGAACGGATTAATCTCTCTGCTACTTTATTCCCTTTTTCAGTGAGTTTATAATTTCCGAAGGACTGTTCTATAAGTCCCATTTTCCTGATCCGGGTTAATGAAGAATTTATCTTACTCCCGGAAATTCCAAGTTTATCAGATAGCTTATGTATCAGTTCAGAAGTTCCGTCATACTTTTCTTTGTTCAATTGCTTAATAATATCTTCGTCTAAATTTATTTTTGAATTTTTAAATCTCCTGTAACCTTTAATCACCAACCCTTCCTTAGGAGAAAATAAAAATGCCAGGGCAAAAAACAGAACTGATACAAGAACTATTGATGCACCGGATGCAAAATTAAGATGATATGATAAATATAGACCTATGACAGATGACATTACTCCGAATAAACAGGAAAGCAATAAAAGTTTTTTTAATTTATCTGTTATAAGATATGCCGTTGCCGGAGGAGTGATAAGCATTGCAATTATCAGGATCACGCCAACAGATTGAAGTCCTGCCACAATGGACATAGAAAGCAGCGTCATTAAGAAATAGTGAACAACGGCTGTGGATATTCCGATGATGTGTGCCATTGTTGGGTCGAAAGATGTTACAAGTAGCTGCTTATAAAACAAGACAACTGAAATAATTATAACTACCGTTATGATTGATGATAAAATGAGATCCGAATCGGAAACTCCGAGTACATCTCCAAACAGATAAGAAGAGAGATCTATATGAACCTGTTTCAGCTGTGATACCAGAAGTATTCCCAATGCAAATGCCCCCGTGAAAATTATCCCGATCGAAGTGTCTTCTTTTATTTTAGAATTCCTTTCGACAAAACTGATCAGTATAGATGTTAAAATGCCTGCTGTTAATGCTCCTATGAATAAACTTAAGGCTCCTTTTCCAGCAATCATAAATCCTATAACAACTCCCGGCAGTACGGCATGAGCCAGTGCATCTCCAATAAGCGATAGTCTTCTGAGCATAATGTATGTTCCGATCAGCCCGCAGCTTATTCCTACCATCAGTGACGCGATCAAAGCCCGCTGAATGAATTCGTATTGAAAAGGTTCCGTAATATATCTTGTAATCAGGTCCATTATTCTGAAATTAATTGTTCCGCTTTCTGAAGTATGGTCAGCTGACCACCGTAAGTCCTGTGAAGTAATTCAGGCGTAAATACTTTTGAAGTATCTCCGTAAGCTATCAGTATCTGATTGATCAGTATGATTTTGTCAAAATAATCTTCAACCTTGCTTAGATCATGATGAACTATCATTATCGTTTTACCTTCAGATTTTAATTCTTTGATTAGATTGAATATCGCCGTTTCGGTTTTTGCATCTACACCAACAAAAGGTTCATCAAGAAAATATATATCACTCTCCTGAGCTAAAGCACGGGCAAGAAATATTCTTTGCTGCTGACCTCCGGAAAGATTTCGTATCTGAGTGTGAGCATATTTTTTCATTTCAACTTTTTCGAGTACTCTGATTACGATCTCTTTATCAGAATCCTTTGGGCTGCCGAATAAACTCATATAAGGATACCTACCCATCATCACAACTTCAGAAACGTTTATCGGAAAATCCCAGTCAAACTGTTCCTTTTGAGGAATGTATGAAACTCTCTTAAGTGAATCTTTTATGTTCTTACCGAAAATTTTTACCTCTCCTGTATCAGCCGGAAGTAAACCGAGTATGCCTTTGAGTAATGTGGATTTTCCGGCGCCGTTCGGTCCTACAATACCAATGATATTACTGCTTTCTATTTCAAGATTTATTCCTTTGATAGCAGGTTTTTTGTTGTAAGTAACCGTTAAATTTTTTACGCTGATTATTTTCATAGAAAATCTATTTTAATGCATTTACAACTGTATTAACATTGTGTTTCACTGCGCCTATATATGTTCCTTCGGGTGTTCCTTCATTTCCTATTGAATCAGAATAAAGCGTACCTCCAATTTTAGCATTTGTTTCCGAAGATATCTGCTCAAGCAATTTTGGATTAACGCTTGTTTCAATGAAGACCGATCTGAGATCTTTGAGCTTTACATAGTCTATCAGATTTTTAAGATCTTCTGTTCTTATTTTAGCTTCGGTTGATATTCCCTGAAGTCCTTTTACTTCCAGACCGTAAGCCCTCCCGAAATATCTGAATGCGTCATGAGATGTTATAAGCACCCGCTTTGATTCCGGAATGGTTTTTATTTGTTCCTTTATCCAGCTGTCAAGTGAATCAAGCTTCAGCCTGTATTCCTGAAGATTTGCTTTATAAAAATTCTCATTTTCCGGATCAATTTCTATAAGACCTTTTGCTATATTATCAGCATAAGTAATGATATTCTTTACGTCAAACCATGCATGCGGGTCAGGATCACCGTAACCTTTTTCATCAGTCATAGGTGTCAGACCTTCGGTTACTATAACTTCTTTTTTATTTCCTCCTGATCCTTTTATCATTTCCTCTATCCAGTGCTCAAGCGCAAAACCGTTTATAAAAACAATATCACTGTTTGAAATAAGTCTCGGATCTGAAGGCTTTGGATGATAGGTATGAGGATCCACTCCTACTCCGCAAATGCTGTAAGTTTCAACTTTATCCCTGCCGATGTTTTTAACAATATCGTTTATTACTGTAATGGTTGAAACTGCAACTATTTTTTCACTCTTGCTTTCGGATTTCTTATTCTCACCGCAACTGTAATAGACAGGTACGGTAAGCAACAAAATAAATAGTTTTCTGAACATAATTATTTTTTAATTACATAAATATTGCTTGCCAGTTTGTCACTTAAGAATATTTTTCCCGATCTGAAGTGTATCTGAATTGAATTATCAAAATTTATTTTTTCTATTACTTTGATTTCATCATTAAGCCTAAGTCCTGCCTTTGTCAGATAGATCAGCAGCTCCGAACTCTCATCCGAAACCTGCTTTATAATTCCGGAATCACCTATGTTCAGTTCCGCAGCCGGAATGATTTTATCAGTATGTATATTTCCTTTTTTGTCCGGAATAGGATGTCCGTGAGGATCATACTTGGGATACTCAAGAAATTTTTCGAGTCTGCTTATAAGTTCGTCTGAAGATGCATGCTCCAAATTCTCAGCTTCGAAATGTACATTCTCCCATGGATAATTCAATTGTTCTACCAAGAATACTTCCCAGATCCTGTGCTTTCTTACAAGATTCAATGCAATAGCTTCACCTTTTTTTGTCAGTACAAATCCCTTGTAAGGAATGTTCTTTATATAACCTGTCTTTGACAGTTTCGAAATCATATCACTAACAGCTGAAGATGAAATGCTTAATTTTTCCGCAAGAATGGAGGTTGTGACTTTTCCGGATGTGTGCTGAATTGAGTATATATTTTTCAGGTAATCTTCAAAACTCTTGTTCAAACGTTACTTTTTGTTTTAAGTTAAATTCATTATCAATTTAAGCATGCTTAAAGATTTTATCAAGTCCTTTTCAACTGTAAGTAAACCGGTTTAATTCAAAGTTCTCCAAATCGCTTTTATTATATTGTATATGTCTTAGAGTATTTTCATTATTACAGTTATATTTGGATGCCTGAATTTGAATTTGAGTAGAGCTAGTACCGAAGGGATGTGGATATAATTAGATTTCAATCAAATTGTTAATTGCGTAATTTGAAACGATTTCAAAAGCAAATCAGTTAGCCATAATATATGACAATCTGGAACAGAATTTTATTTTTTTCGGTATTTTTTTTAATTTTCTTTGGACTTCAGTATTTAGTTTATAAAACTTTCAGAAGATTCACTAAGACAAAATATCCCGGGTCGAAGTTTTTAAGTATAATCTCGGTTTATCCTTTCATCATTTTTAATCTTCCTTATATTTATATCATAGCAAACGGTTTCAGCTCTGCAAATATTCCTGATGTCATCTATAACTTTGTTTTTCTGCCTTTCTATATTTTTCAGGGAGCGGTCATATTTATCGGACTGTATCTGCTGATCGGAAAGATAATTAAAGCGCCTTTCTCTCTGTCACACTGGTTTTTAAATAAAATTGAGTCTTTTAAGAAATTTTTCAACAAGCCTGAAGTAAAAAAAATAGATAATTCCAGAAGAGCCTTTATCAGAACTTCCACTGCTCTAGTTTCGGGTTATGCCTTTACGGGAGCGACGCTTGGTGTTTTGAACAGCCATGACTATGAAATTGTAAATAAGGAAATAAAGATCGTTAATCTTCCTCCTGAGCTGAAAGGAACAACAATTACTTTATTCTGCGATATTCATTCGGGTCCTTATATGAAAGAAGAAATGATGAAAGAATATGCAGATGTCGTTAATGATCTGAAGTCTGACTTCATTTTTATTCCGGGTGATTTTACAAACTCCAATAAAATGGAAGTTCATCCGCTGGCAAATGCGTTTAAGGATCTTAAGGCATCAAATGGTGTTTACGGTGTTCTTGGCAATCATGATTATTTTTCCGATCCCGAATATGTGGCGAATGTAATTTCAAATGAGACTCCTGTCAAACTTCTGAGAAACAGTTCTGAAATATTGAACATTAACGGCAAGCATCTATGCATATTAGGCTGTGATGATACACGTCAAAGCGGCTCAGCACCGGACAAACTTCTTTTGAGTTATTTTAATACAGCAACAGAAAAAGCCAAAGTGCAATTCTCTGAAAGAAATTTAAGTTTTGAAAACACTCCAAAACTGGCATTGATTCATAAGCCTTATTTTTTTGAAGACCTGAAAGATCTGAACCTGGATCTGATATTAAGCGGTCATACACACGGTGGCCAGGTTGTGCTAGCTAATTTCGGCGACGTTAATATTTCATTTGCCGGCGCTGTCAGCAAATATATCAGCGGATTATACACAAGCGGTAAATCAGGCATGTATGTATCAAGAGGTATCGGAAGCGTTGCATTGCCTATTAGATTCAATTGTTCACCCGAGATTACAAAGATTACACTGGTCTGAAATATTTCATTTAAAATTCCGGGAAATTAAACCGTTATAATTATGCTGCACTTACCTGTTTATAGCGTTTCGTATTATTTTATTTAACAGGTTAAGCAGATCTGAATTTCCTTTTTAGATTGTTTCCTGAATCAAAAAAATAAAGCGCTTTTATTTTACTTTTCTAAAGTTCCTGCCGGATTGAATTTCTCTACTTTTTTATAAATGGGTTTTTGTATCATCAGAAAATCATAAACCGACCCAAGATCGTCGTCCGTTGCATTTGCAAGAAAAGTCCATGGCATGACGGTATTGAATTCTCCGTTTTTTACTGTGCTGTTCTGAATATCCGGATTATTGTATGCTCTGAATTTCTGAATGAACTGCTCTTTTGTCCAGGTACCGATCCCCGTTTCTTTATCAGGAGTAATATTCGATGATCTTACTATGCCGCCTTTAGGATTTGGAAATTCAACTCCTCCGGAAAAAAATTTGTCCTGAATGAATTCACCTTTCTCCATCGGACTGTGACAACCCATACAATTTCCGGAGTAATATTCGCCTATAGCCAGCTTATTACCGGGATCAGGAAGCTTCTTAAAATCCGGTTTGGAAGGTAATGTCCTGAAAATTAAATTTACCGGAAAATTCAACCTGTGTTCAGGTATCTGATTTTTAATCGGAGGCAATGTGCGTATGTATGCAATGATAGACTTGATATCTCCCTCGTCCATATTTCGGTAATATAAATAAGGCATCATAGGCGCTAGTGGTTCTCCGTTCTTATCAACACCCATTGTAATTGCCCTGAATATTTCTCCGTCAGTCCAGTTTCCCAGCCCGGTTTCTTTATCGGAAGTAATATTCTTCGCCGGTACATAACCGGCTCCTTCTCCAAAATCCTCGCCGCCTTTCCCCTCTGTTCCCTGCATCAAGGGTCCGCCTAACTTACCATAATCCCTTTGAGAGTGACAGTCCATACATGCTGCAAAACTGTTTGCAAGGTATTTTCCCCGTTCAAGCATTTCCGGAGTAACCGATATTTTCAATTCTGGCGCAGGTCCGACGTCAGGATATTTCAAATTAATATATGCATATCCGGAAACAAGTAAGACGATCACTATTCCAAAAATAATGGCTGAGATTTTAAGGAATTTTTTCATATTAAATTTTTTAGGTTTAGTATTTGAATGCTTTTGAAAAACCTTTATACTGAGTTGGACAGACATTCCTGTCTGTCCTTGCAGGATCATTATTGAATTTAACTATCAGACGAGAATTCTTTTCAAAATGTTTTTAAGAGGTCTCAGTTTAGCTTCAAATATTTTCTGAATACTATTAAATTTTGATTTTTCAGTAAATTTAATTTTCGCTAAATTTAAAATATTTCTAATTAATAAAATACATAATTAGTTTTTTGTGTGGATAAAATACTGATAGCTTCCGGAAATAAGCATAAGTTTAAAGAGATCTCAGAAATATTAAAACCGGTTCCCGGAATAAAACTTTATTCCCCTTTTACTTTTGGAATCAGTATTGATGTAATTGAAGACGGAACTACACTTGAAGAAAATGCTTTTAAAAAAGCAGAAAAGAATTTTGGGATTTTAAACATTCCCGTAGTATCTGATGATACGGGACTGTTTGTTGATGCATTAAACGGAAAACCGGGAGTATATTCTGCAAGATATGCAGGAACTAATTCAACATATTCGGATAACTGCAGAAAGCTCCTTTCAGATTTGAATCAAGTTCCTCTAATGAAAAGAAGTGCAAGATTTGAATCCGTGATTTGCCTGTATACAAATGAAAAAGAGTTTTATTTTTTTAAAGGTATCTGTAAGGGATTAATATTAAATGAAATCAGAGGTAAGAATGGATTTGGTTATGACCCGTTGTTTGTACCTGAGGGATATGAGCTGACTTTTGCTGAACTTTCTGACACTATAAAAAACAAAATTTCTCACAGAGCTGTAGCTTTACAAAAATTCAGGGATTTCAGTGACTCTTTTTTTCAACGAGTTCACTCAGATTAAAAATTCCTGCGTAAACATCAAAATTATTATTCCTTCCGTCTGTCCAGACTCCTACTATATTCCCTCCGCTTATTACACACGAATTATAGTCACTTACATATCTGTCAACCGCTATAGATAAAGGATCAAAATCTGCAGTAGAGAATTTTTCATCTGTAAAAGTAAGACCGCCGTCATTTGAATATGATATAAAAGTTTCTGTAATAATATTGTAAATATCGTTTCGTGAATCCTGATACATAATAATTATATTTCCTGATTTGTCTGATATAACTGAAGGGAAGAACTGATCATTATATGTTACATCTGAATTAACTTTTACAGGGTTTGTCAATACATTCGAATTATATTCTAATTTTGTAAAATAAATATCCGACAGATCACTGCTTTTTCCGGCTGCTGAATATGTTATCAAAAGGTCATTGTTTTCAGATACAATGATAGAAGGTTCTGAATTTACCCTGATCCCCTTTTTCTCTGAATTTTTTATTAAATATTGATTTTCTCTCTTTATACCTGACGGTACAATATTTAAATAAGAAATTTCCTTTCCCCAGAACTTTCCACCGTCTGTTGATTTTTTTACTGATAACCTGTTTTGGTTCTTAAGATAGGCAATGTATAAATTACCGTTTCGGTCACCTGTCAAGCTGTTATACCAAACAGCATGCTTTTCGATGGCTAAAGGCGGAGTAAAATTATTTCCTCCGTCGGAACTTCCGGAAAACATAACAAAAGATTCAAATCCATTGATTTCATTCCATGAGATATATATTGAGTTATTGCGACCGGGAGATTTATCAATATAAATTTTTGGTCTGTCGAGATGTATATTCTCTTTTCCATTATAATCCACAAAATTAAAATCTGTTTTCCAGGTTGTACCGTCATCGGAAGATCTTGCCATAAATATTCCTTCTTTTCCCTTATTTATAATATCAAACTGTACTGCAGTAAAGTATAGATTTCCATATGAATCATATTCCAGCCACGGATCAGAATAAGCGGATCTTTTAAATTTTAAAGACATCGGCACTCTTTTTGTCTGCCAGCTTAAACCGCCATCATACGATATAAAAATACAACCGCTCCCGGAATTGTCAGAGAAATCATTTGCAGAAACGGCAAGTATATTTTGATTCTTTGGATTGCATATTATTTTCGGCTCAGAGACGCCTGATGTATCATTCAATCTTACATTTTTCAAAAGACCGGCTGTTGTTATATCCCCGGTTTCATAAGATTGTGCTTTGCCGAACTTTTCCTCATATATTAGTTTTTTGGGAGAAATTTGAAGTTTGTTTTCCTGATTACCCGAATTATTAAACATTGAAATCACGAATAATGAAGTGAATATTATTGCAGATAAAAATGCCGGTAAAATATATTTCAGATTTCTTTTCAATTACAGATTTTAAAATTATTATCTTGTACCCCGTAGAAGATTCGAACTTCTAAGGACAGATTCGTAGTCTGTTGGTTTATCCATTAGCCTAACGGGGCATCTTCAATTATTCACTTACAAGTTAAATTCTACTCAAAATGGTAAGAGAATTTTTTACAACTAAGTTGACAGCAATAACCGCTGAGTTGCACAGAGTTTTTCACA
>CAZLOL010000105.1:0-12515 GCA_964561045.1 uncultured Ignavibacteriaceae bacterium
TCATTAGAAGCACCACTGTTTGATTAACCACCAAGCCCCCCTTTTTTAAAATTTTGCTAAGCTTTCTGTTAGCTGCTGCCTTGCTTTTCCCACGAAGCACAACTGTTTCATGTTCGCACTTACTTTGTCCGAAGTGATTTACATTAAATGCGGTGTCTGTCCGAGTTTGCACTGTGCGTTTGGGTGATTTAATTTTTTTGAAGCGTTGGGAAAAAATTTTGAATTTCTTTTTGGGTGGCAGAAAAAAATACTCTCTTGCAAGCTTTGGTTCAAGCGATGGCTTCTGCGGCTTGCAAGAGTGTATTTTTTTTGAGCGTTGGCTTTTTCTTTTTGTTCTTCAATACTTCTTCTTCTACTTCACGAACATTTTTAGTTGCCTCTTTCACATACTCACTTTGAATTTCTGTTCCTAAATAATTTCTGTGATTCAGCAAAGCAGCAACAGCAGTAGAACCTGAACCCATGAACGGGTCCAAAACAACATCACCTTCTTTTGTGAAAAGATGGATGAACCAAGAAGGAAGTTCAATCGGAAATATTGCACTATGATTTTTCTTTGAAGAAGATTCAACAGCCGATTCAACAACATTACTTAAATACAAACGATGTTCTTCTTCAAACACAATTACATTGTGAGGAAAAACTTTTTTCTTGTTTAACCAGTTTGAAACATTTCTTGCTAAGTGATTATTGTTTTTTGAAACTCTTCTGATAAAATCATCTTCACTCATTGACTTGAATCGCTTTGCTGCCCAATCGCCAATGGGAACTTTCACGGCTTCCTGATACATTTTGAAATCCTTCTTCTTTGTGAAGTGTAAACATCGTTCCCATGAATCACGAAAACGGTTGGGCCACTTTCCGGGGAAAGAATTCTTTTTATACCAACAATATTCTTCAATCCAAAGCCAACCTTGCTTTTTCATTTCAAGAATCAACTCTAAAACATAAGTTCCTCGTTCACCGTTTTTCGGATGCTCCTTAATGTTGAGAATGAAAGAGCCGTTGTCTTTCAAAACTCGGTGCAACTCTTTTGAAATTGGTTTGAACCATTCAACATACTTGTCGGGGTGAATGCCTCCGTAAGTTGACTTACGCTTATCAGCATAAGGCGGAGATGTAACAATAAGGTCAACACTTTTGTCAGGAAAAAAATTTGTGTCCTTCAACAAAGTGTTGCAATCTCCTTTATAAATTTTATTTAACTCTTTCGGTTTCATTTTTTATTAGTCAAGTTGATACCACTTTAATTCGTCAATGTGCTGTTCTGTCAATTCTATTTCTGCAATTTCGCTAATCAAATACTTATTCACTTCAATTGAAAAAGAATCGTGCTTGGGAATTATGTGTTCAGGGTTTTGAATTGTTATCGGTAAAGATTCGCTTGGTTTATCTTCTCTGAAATTTGTCAGAACATAAATCCAATATTGATTCTTTTTCTTCTTTGCAACTTCTCTTTCGTTGATAGTCCAATAAAAGCGGATGTCTTCACCAGTCGTTGCTTTTACTTCAATAAATCTATTCGGGAAAACTTCGTCTGTTGTTCCGTCAAAAGATTCAATGTCATAACCTGCTGCTGTGTTTATGGTGCTTATCCGTTTTACTAATTCCGATTGAATTGTCTTTCCCATTTTAAGCAATCGTTGTCTTTCAAATTCCACAACTGCATTTTCTGCTTGTGCTCCCAATTTACGATTTTCCATTAGCAACTGTTCAAGTTGCTGTTCTGAAATTGCTTTGCTGTCTGCTGTCAACTCGTAAACCAATTGAGAATATCTTTTATGAACCTGAATCAATGAATTTTCTTCCTGCAAAATTCCTAAATATTTAAAGAAGTGAACAGTTACATTCTGATTTTGAGGCAAAGAAGTTTCAACGGTTGAAAGTTCATAAAGTGTAGTTTGAGTATTGGCTGAAAAATGTTCAAACAATTCTCTCGCATGATTACTCCATGCCCCTTTGAAAACAATTCTCTCGGCAATAATCTGTTTCTGTGATTCCGTAATTTCAAAATACTTTTCTCTGTTAGCACTCAAAAATTTGTTTCCCAAAGTTGAAAGCGAAACATTTTTTCCTTTGATAGAAATAAGACCGCCAACTCTGCAATGATTCAATACAGATTCATACTCGCCACGCACACCACCAAGAGAAAAAGATTTGCAATGAGTGATTAAAGAATCAACCGAACATGAATCTCCATCGGGTGTCAATTCCGAAAGGGAAATCAAAACCTTATTGAAGAAGTTTAACATGCTTGTTTCTGGTAACTCCATTATTTATTTCCGTCAATTCTTTTTCGTTTTCAAAAATTTCTGTGTGTCTTTCACTGTTGCATCAAAGTCCGCTGCTTCCTCGTCTTCGTTTTCAAGTTCGGGACCTTCAATGTCTAATTCGCCAATTGGAATTTCATCTTCCAAAACACGAATCATTGTTTCATGCTTTGCATCAAGTCGGTCATCAATGGTTTCATCAATCGTGTTCTTTGCAAGCAGAATGTGATAATTCACTATTTCGTTTTGCTCCAACCCAATTCTGTGAATTCTATCCAATGACTGAATGAACTGACCACAATTAAAAGTTCTGTCAAGATAAATTGCATCATGACAAGCTTTGTGAAGTGAAATAGATTCAGCACAAGCAGCAGGGTTTGCGATTAGCAAACACGGCTCTTTGCTTGTTTTGAATTCTCGTATTTCTTTTTCACGATTAAAAATTTCATTCTCGTTGTCGTCTCTTGGTATTGCTCCGTGAATCGTAAAGTATTTCAAATCCTTCAAGCGTTCACGCAACATGTCAATGTTGTGAATGAAAGTTGTCCATAACAAAACTTTCTTTCCATCTGACATAAGTTTTTTAGTCAAGTCAATTGCAACTTCAAACTTTGTCGGCATTTCAAACTTTGGATACTTTTCAATTAACTCAATTAAAGAAGTTCCGTCAGCAGAAAGCGGTGGAATCTCAAACTCCTGTGAGTAGCGATTGAGCAAAGTAGGATTGGATGCTGCTTGCAGCAGCCGAACCATTTTTGCTTTTCTCCATTGCTTTAATTTTTGTCTGTCGTCTGGTTGTAACTTCAATTCAGTTATCAGGCGAATTGAAAGTGCATGATAAATCTGTGCTTGAATCGGTTTGAGTTCGTAGAATGTTTTGTTTGTTTTTGGCTTGGGCAATTTCAAGTCAGATTTTTTTACTCTGTAAAAAAATGGTCTGATTTCTTTTTTAATTTCTTCCTGTTGTGCAACATCATCACACCTGTTCTTGTATGCGTTGCGTTCACCCAACACTTGCTTGCTGGGCCACAAGAATGTCATTTGCGACCACAAGTCCATGTAGCCGTTTGGCATTGGAGTTCCTGAAAGAATTACTCTGCGTTTTGCGTTTGGTGCAATAGTCAGTAAAGCATCAGCCCAAACTCCGCCTGCAAATCTTTTTATGTAATGCGATTCGTCAATCACTAATAGAACTTTGTGTCGTTTGCACAATTCAATGATTTCGTCTTTATCGTTTGCTGCTGTTTGGTAGTGGCAAAGGAAAAGTTCGTATTGTGATGATTGCAGATAATAAGATTGCCGTCTGCCACCAACCAACCTTGCTGAAATTATTTTTTGTCCAAAACATTTTTCTGATTCTTCTTCCCACGGTGAAAAACTGCTGAATGGTCCGACAACAAAAATTTTATCTACAATTCCCTGCCGTTTCAATTCATCATAGTAAGCATAAACCATTGTGGTTTTTCCACTCCCAGGAACAGAAAAATTTGCACCGTGTTTTATTTTTAGAAAATGCTCAACTCCTTTTATCTGATATGGTTTTAACTCACGCTGAAAAGAAATAGATTTTTGTAGAGAAATATTTGTATTCAGATTTTCTTTCGCTTGACTGAACTCTGATTCTTGTTGCTGAATGTTTGCAAGCATTTGTGCAACCTGTTCATCTGGAGTAAACGCAACTTCGTTTTCTTTCAGGTAGCTGACAATCTCACGAATTGAATCTTGAAATTTATTTTTCTCGGTAAAGAAGTAGCGATTGTTTTCTTCGTCCACCTCAAACTCAAGTGAGATATTGAAGAAGGCACGGTTCTGCCAATTGAAGATTTCTTTTGAATCATCTTCAACAATCAAGTCGCCATTTCTTATTTCAAGTTTTATCATAACTTAATTCCAAGCTGTGTTTTCATTTCTTTAATAATGCCGTCAAGTTCTTTCAGTTTTCTTTTCACTTCTTCTTCTTTGAAGTGTTTGCCTCTGCGGTCAATGTTATTCAAAGCAGATATTGCTCTGTCAATTAATTTTCCGGGTTTCTCTTTATCGTCTCTGTTCTTCTTAACATCAATTGCTTTATCAAGATTATCTACAAGTTTTTCTACTGGAACTTTCCGAATGTCTTTATGGTCTTGGAAAGAATCAGTTAAAGCATAAGTTGATTTATCGTCCTGAAGAATTTTGCAAATGTTCCGCACATCATAGTGAGTAATACTGATTGTGTCGGGCTTGTCAATGTTGGCTTTAAGAAATACGAAAACTGTTTCAAGTTTTTTTGTCAACTCTTTTTTTGGTGCACCTGCATCTTTCAATTTTTGAACAAGTCCTTTTTGAATGTCAATGAAATGTTCGTGCAAACGGAATCGTTTAATGAGACCATAATTTTTCGGTTGTCCGAAAAATTGAAGAAAGATGTCAATGAGGTCCAGCCGTTCCAAATCTGCTGCAACTTGTTTATCAGTCCAGCCATACATTGAAGCAGCAATTTCAGAATGAGAAAGCCCTGCTTTCTTTCCTTCTGAAATCATCAGCAAATTATTTACTGGTCCGTAGTCGGCTACTTTTTCCTTTGACAATTGAAGCCCAGCTTCAATTCTCCAAAGGTCTTTTTCTGAAATGTCTTTTGGTAAACGGACTGCCCAAAGGTTTTCCCACTTCTTGTTTGGGTCCTCTGAATACAATTCTTCCAAAGTTGCCATTCTTCGGTTTCCGTTTATCACAACTCCGTCAAATGAAACTGCTCCAACTTCTGTTTGCTCTCCAATTCGTTTTAGGTCGTCTTTAAGTTTTTTCGCCTCTGCTTGGTCAAGCAACAAAAGTTCCTTTATCCTTCGCACATCGTCTTTGGAAGTAGGGTCAAGTTTTCTCCCAAGTTTTATTTCCTCCTCTTGAATTTCAAGATTGAATCGCCTGTTGTCATGGTTGTATTGCAATAGGGATGTAGGAATAGCATAAGATTCCAGTAATTCAACTTTGCCGTTGATTACAACTTTCTGTTTTCCTTTTTTGCATTCGTGAGAGTTAATGTAAGCATCAATCTCATTTGCTTTTTTACTGTTTATAGCCATGATTTTGCTTTTAATTGTTCCGTTTTAAAAACTTTCAAATATAGAGTTAATAATAGAGGTATTTTGATAAAGCGTTGGAGAAAACACTCTTTCATTTTTTGAGGGTCGGGGTTGAGGGTTGGCAAAAAATGAAAGTGTGTTTTGTGCGGTTGCCATAGAAATTCAAAAATTTTTTCGTGCGGTGGGAAAAAAATTAAATCACGAAGCGTTGGCTGTTTGTTCAAGGTGGTGTCGGTTGTTGTCCATGTATTTCAAAAAATGTTCGTTCAAAGCGACACAGTTTCAAGTTTGCAGGTCGCCAATAAGGTTGCAGCTAACGTTTCGCAGCTTGCCGAAGGCGGGGCTTTCGAAGCACCATCTGTCAAGCTACCACTAATGTTTATTCGGAGCCGAAAAGTTTCTGTAACCACGTCCGCCCCGCTTTTGGCAAGGTGCTGTTATGCACAGTAGTTTCTTCTCCATATAGTTCTGGATATTTGGTCTGCGAAATACAGCAAACACTTTTCTCCAGTGATTTGTCAATGATTTTTTGCCAACCTAAATTGTCAAATTGTTTTTCTAATTCAATGCAAACTTTCAAGTCGTCCTCGGTTACTTCATAACGGTTGTCGTCCCGTGTACCTGAAATAGTTATTTGAATTGAAATGTCGTAAACCCAAACAAACGCTTTATGTCCAAAAATTATTGAATGTCCTGGTTGTTCTAAGTCCGTGAATTGTTTTATTTCATTCTTAAATTTATTGTATTCGTCTGCTGGATAGGGCTGTCCGATTACAGGTCTTGGAAAGTCGTCTGGGATTGTATTTAAAGTCAAACCAAGTTGTCCGACTTTGTTTATAAGGTCTTGCCGGTCTGTAAATAAAAATGCGACTTGAAATTCGTCTCCATCGTTAGCGTGTCCACCCCAAGCTCGCTTATAATAGAAATAACGCAATTGTCTTAACCACTCTCTAATTGTCTGTTTAGAGTGTCTTTCGAATAGCCAATTGTCCGAGAGTTTTTCTATTTGCATTGTGTCATTTTACTATTGTGCATAACGAAGAAGGGCTTAACGAAGTTTAAAAAAGAAGGGATAGAAAGCACAACTCTCCGAGCTTGCACACTGTTTGTTACTTGCACCAATGTTCGTTTACCTGTCAAAGCCCTTCTTTTTTAAATTTCGTTTAAGCTTACTGTTATAGGCAGCCAAGCTGTTTGTTCGGAGCACAACTGTTTGAATTTTGCACCTCTCTATATTCAAGGCGATGTCGTCTGCCTGTGTTTGCATTTCTATTTGAGTTTCATTACTTGTTCTAACAATGGTGAGAGTCCACTTGGATTAATTTGGTCGTTGTTCCAAAAACTCATGGCACAACTCACAAAATTATTTCTCACTGGCGCAGCAACAAAATACATTGTTAATGTTTTACCGCCACTCATTCCAACTAAAACAGAAGTTACACCTGTAAAATCGTAGATAATTTTTTTTGCGTTTGTTTCTGTTCCTTCAAAGATTACCGTAACTGTTGTGTCCGAAACAACCTTACCCTTGTTTCCTGATGAAATAGTTGCGAACTGATTGTTTACAGTTTGAGTTGCATCATCCAAAGTTTTGTGAACGCTCCAATTCATTTGTCCATAGTAATGACATTGAACATTATTAATTCCCATCCAGCGGCAACTGCCACCTAAAGGAATTTTGCGTCCAGCAAAATTTATGCTGTCAATTTGAATAGAGTTGAAAACACTTTGAGGAATTGCATTGTCTCTAACCAAGCGAACAAATTTTCTTTCAAACTCTTTATCTGTTTTATTGATTGAGCCGAAAGTGAAAGCAATGATTTTTTTGTCTGTCGTTTCAATAAAGTAATACGCCATGTTATTATGATAACCCTTCGGTTGTTCTTCTGTTTTGAAAACATAATAGTTGGGGAAGTCAAATGAACTATCGGAAGTGGTCAGTTCTTTTTCTTTAACTTTTAGTTGCTTGTATTTTTTTGAAATATTCTTTGTGGAAAAATCTGCCTCAACTTTCTGACTTGTCATTTCATAACCGTCAACATTATAAAAGGTAACGCCCATGTTTGTTATTGCTTGCAATCGTGAAAATAAATTATCGTTGTCTTGTCCGAAAGCATACAGAGAAGTTACAAATATCGCTGTAGTTAGAAGTGCAGTTTTTTTCATCATCGTGTCATTGTAAAAGTGTAAACGGGTTTCCCTTTTATGTCTGTTGATTTAACCCAATTGTCAGAATTATGTGGGTCATTAAAAGAAACACTGTCAGTTGGAAAAATGGTAAACTTTGTAAACCATGCTGCCGGTGCAGCATCCTTTCTAAATCCAACTCTTCGTGCAATCACACTGTCGTGTGGTAAAACTGCAAAAGGCAAAGTCATTTCAAAAGGTCCCATTTGGCTGCGTTTCATTACGCTTGCTTTAAAGTTAAGCGTTTTGTCTGTTGTGTTTTTCACATAGAAAGTTGTCAAGGGATAATTCGTCATGCAGCTTGAGCAAGTCAAAGTAAAAATAATTGCTACCAAAACAAATACTTGTCTGCTCATTGTTGTTGTCAAGTTTATTTACGCACGAATATAAAGTTCATTAGAATTCCGAATGTTTGATGTTAGCACTGCAGCCAATTGGTTGCCTATAACGGTTCGGGGCTTTGCGATGTGGCGGATTAAAAGCACAAAACTGTCCCCCAGCACCAAAGTTTATTAAATGCACAACTGTTGATTTACCCACTGTCCCCGCCATATTCGCAAAGCCCATGTTACCAGCATACCCTTCTTTTTCTGTCGTGCTGTGTCGGTGTCCGTCCGCGGTGAATTTTGTTGTCATGGCTTGCGTGTCGGGTGTTTTAATTTTTTTACAAGGGCTGGGAAAAATATTTTTGAATTTCTTTTTTGGGGTGGAGAAAAAAATACTCTCTTGCAAGCTTTGGTTCAAGCGTTGGCTCAAGCGGCTTGCAAGAGTGTATTTTTTTGTGAGTGGGCTTTTCATCAATGGTAATTACTAAGAATCGTTTCTAAACTACTTTTCATTTTATCATCCAGCTTTTCAAAATTGTAAAGTGAAGTGAATGGAATTTCAGAAGCCAAAACAGTTATTGTTTCCTCGCCTTCAAATCCTGATATGATTTCAAATTTGTCTGGCTCATGTAAGCTGTCTGAAAGGTTAGGGTAAAGTAAAAGAATGTCGGTGCAACCTCTCTTAAACGCATAACTTACCATTTGATAAAGGTCTGCCTGTGCTATACCCTTTTTGCCGTCTTGTTTGAAGTTGTCAGGTCTGAGTTTGTATTTTGTGTCAATGATAACTTTCTTCCCTGAATATTTTGAAGTCAGAAAAATGTCGTGCTGCATATTGAACACTCTTGGATTGTTGGACAAGTATTCGTTTGACTTTTGATATTCAACTTTCCAGTCAGTGAAAAAATTTGTTTCCAAAAATCCTGCAACAAAATCTTCAAAAATGTATTCCATCGGAAACAGTAAGCACCACTGAGATAAATCGTAAGTGTTGCTTGAATATAGTTTTTGACTCAAGATTAATTTACAACTGTCAAGCACTGAAGTGTAATCTCCAAAAAAAGAATTCAAAGAAATCTTTTCAATGTCGTGAACAGTGCTAAAAGTATCTTCTACCTCGTCCAGTATGAAAACAACTTCCTGAAGCATTCGCAAGTTTTCTGAAAACTTGGTTTGATTCATCAATAGTCGTGAACAATATTTTATGATGCGATTAACTCGGTTGTCAAAAAGAAATGGTTCATAGTCGCACTCCAATTGATGAAAGTTTCCGTGAGATAAACTTTTATTGATGTAACGATTAAAGTTTATTGCTCCTCTTGGAACTGTCAATGCCTCCTCAACTTCTTGATACATTGTCAAAGGTTGCTTTGAGATTGTTTCTAAGAATTGATTTGCAATCAAATTAATTATCAGCTCAGGGAATTCTTTTATGTCAATCGTGTCAAGCGATGCTTGGTTAAATGGGAACTTCCATTTTCGGCAATAGTTGAACCAGTAAAAAATGTGACGAAGCATCAAAGCTTTTTCGCTTGGCGATGGGTTGTCAAAGTGGTTACGAAATACTTTTGGATAAATTTCAATTACTTCCTCATCGTTCTGAATAAATCCGACATAGTTATTGCCTCTTGCTTTCTCTCCATCAAACTGCAAGAATGGTTGATACTTTTTGTCTGTCTGGTCTTCCGTTAACTCGGCTTCACTATCCACAAAAATTCTTTGCTTCCAAATGTCTTGTAGCATTTGTTGTAAAGCACTTTTGTTTTTAATGCTCTCCCAATTTCCGTATTCAAACAGCAAAGCCATTTACTTTTCGCTAATTGTCCATTTGTAATTTTCAATATCGTAGCTTACTTCATAAGCGGTCTCGGAAAATATTTTTGAAACAATTTCTGTTTTTCCAGAAAAATATTCCATCAATAGTGGTATCACTTTGTTCTGTAAAACATTTTCTATCGGTTGGTTTTTCATGAAGTATGCATGCCCGATGAGATAATCAGCAGATTTCTTTTCTCTGAAAACCGCTTCATTAATTTTTTTCAGAAGTGTAATTGCTTCTCCTTCGTAACCTTCATAAAGCGGATAGTAGCCAATGAACTCAAATCTTCTTCTCAAAGCGATGTCAATGAGTGCAATGGATTTGTCTGCTGTATTCATAGTGCCGATGATGAACAAGTTTGGCGGAACGCCAAACTCTTTTTCTCCATTCGGCAAAGTTATTTTGAGTTCGTTTGCTTCGCCTAATCTCTTGTCATCTTCAAGCAAGGTTATGAGTTCACCAAAAACTTTTGAAATGTTAGCACGATTGATTTCGTCAATCACAAGGACATATTTTTTAATTGGTTCAGCTTCTTCCTTGGTTTCTCGTTTATTCCTGATAAGGTCAATCAGAGGGGAGTAGTATGGAGAAAGTCCACCCGGAATTTCTCTTACCCCGTCAACTAATTCTTTTAGTGAGCTTATGCTTAAAGTGTGTTGTGTGCCACCAGTTTGCTTTCTGAAATAGATTGTTTTGTCTGATACTTCGGTAATCCAATAAGAGATTCCAGAAATCATTTTAATTTCAACTTCTTTCCCTTCTTCAAGGGGCTTCAATAAATCTTCAAGAACTTCTTCAAATGATTTTCTCTTACCCTTTCCGCTTATGTATGTTTCATAATTCTCACGAGCATTTTTACATAGTAGGTAAAATATTCCTTTGTGAGACTTAAACCTTAAATGTTCATTATCTACATCAGGTTTAAGACCCACCATAAAATCTTCGTAGGAATAATTTTGATGAAAGGTTACAAACTCAATTTGTCCCTGCTTCCGAAGTTCGTCAAACTGTTTTTTGTTTTCATTATGATTCAAAGATGATTTGCCAAGAGCAATTTCAACTGCCTTGTCAATGCTGTTGTAAGTCTTGCCTGTTCCAGGCGGACCATACAGAATAAGATTTTTTGCTTCCATAGCTAATTGTTTGTTCTCTGAAAGTTCAGGATAATATTTTTTCAAAAGTTTAAGTGCTTCCAAATACTTTCCATTAGCATTTGAAATTTCTGATTCAATAGTTGCTGATTGGAGAACACCTTTCTTGTCATCCCTAATTTCATAATCATGCAATATTTTCATGGCTAAAAATCCCCCGCCTCTGGCTGGTGCATCTTTCTCTAAGATTTCTTTCTGAATATTTCTGTGGCTCATTGATTTTACCAAGTAGGCGTAAATCACTCTTGCCTCAATAGGAATATTTTTATTGTTTGCCATTTCTAAAATTTGGTTGTATTCTTTTTTTGTGGCACTGAAATTTGTTCCTTGATTTCCTACTTTCAAATCTGCTAAGTCTTTATTTCGTCTTACTTCTTCCGATGTAATTGGATTATCAATCAAGTTGTGAGTGATTTTTATTCTCGCCTTCAATGGATTTTTATCCTGAGTTTTCCAAAGATGTGAATCTTTTGAATGCTCAATTATCTGTGGCTCGCTTGTAACTTCTGCAAGTGCGTAGCAACCAGAATTTCTTCCTGTAATCCAAAGAATGACTTTATCACCACTTTTAATTTTGTCTTTGTGTGCTGAAACTGTCCATGTCTCTAAAATATTTTCTTTAATCGCTGTTTCAATGTCAAAGGCATTTGGATTGCATTGAAATATCCAGAAATTTGAATTTCTGTTATTCCATAAATCAAAGACCTTTTGTTTAACCTCTGCGTTTTGAACTCTTCTTATTCCTGCTTGAAGTTGATAAACAAATCTTTCATCTTCGTCTAATTCATACCACTCAACTGGTGTTATATTTATCCAATCTTCAAATGGGATATTTACTTTCTCAAAAGGTTTTTGAAACTCATTACGCTTAGTTACTAATTGTGGCTCTTCTAAAATTTTTCCAATCGCCATAGAAGTGAAACCTTCCGTTATCAGAATTAAATCGCCAACAGAATATTTCTTATCCTCAACTCCAACAACAATTTCATTTTCTCTAATTAGCTCATAGAAACTTGGATTGCCAGAATCCCAATTGCATCCCAACTTCCATATATTTCCAGTGAGAGTGGTAGTGTCTGACTTACCTTTAATTTCAAAACCTAATGTAGATAAATATTTGTTTGTTGGTTCGCCTCCGCTTCGTTCCCAAATATGTTCGCCATTCATTTCCTCATGAGCGTATCTCATGATTTCTTTTGGCGGATAAGCTTTGTCGTTTATGACTACATCAAATCTTGTTGAAGGTTCAAGTTGGATTTGTTCCTTTTCAATTCGTTTGACTGCATCAAGAACATGCTTCTTTGTTATCTTATCTGGTGAAAATGCCATGTCTTAAATATTCATGTAATGATAGGGAATAAAGCGTTGGCGAAAAACGGCTCTTTTGCTTTTGCCTTCGGGTGGGCTTGTGTGGTTGGGGCAAAAGCAAATGTGCCGTTTGTGCGTCTGCCGTAGAATTTTAAAATTTTTGTGCGGTGGAAAAAAAAATTAAAACACGAAGCGTAGGGCTGTCGTGTCGGCAAAGTAGTCCGCTGTCCAGTTGCAAAGTTGTTTTTATATGTCTGTCCAGCTGTCAAATTGTTGGTTGCATTAAGTTTCAAATTCCTGCGTCACTGTCCACGAAGCACTGTCGTTTTAGGGTTGCTGGTAACGGTCGGAGGATTAAAGAAGATTAAAAAAGAAGGAATATGAAACACGTCTGC